>CAJQOB010000221.1 GCA_905479845.1 uncultured Flavobacteriales bacterium | reverse complement strand
TTGGTGAAAGGCGCATCTAAAGGTGAGGGACTAGGAAATCAATTCTTAGCAAACATTCGTGAAACAGATGCAATTATTCATGTATTGCGCTGCTTCGACGATGGGAATGTAATTCACGTAGACGGGAAAGTAGATCCAGTTACCGACAAGGAAATTATCGATATTGAGCTTCAGTTGAAGGATTTAGAAACTGTAGAAAAGAAGTTGAGCGGTTTGTCCCGTATCATCAAATCTGGAGATAAAGATGCTGTGAAAGAGCACGCTTTGGCTGAACAAGCGAAAGAAGCATTGGAAAATGGTAAGTCTGTACGAACTATTGAATTAGGTGAAGATGACGCGGCGGTAATGAAGTCTTTCCAATTAATTACAGCTAAACCGGTAATGTACTTGTGTAACGTTGACGAAGGTTCTGTGAAAGATGGAAACGCACACGTAGAGGCGGTGAAAGAAGCTGTGAATAACGAAGATGCTGAGGTGTTGATCATCGGAGCAAAAATTGAAGCTGATATTGCTGAATTTGACGAGTATGAAGAACGTCAAATGTTCATGGAAGAGCTTGGTTTGGAAGAGTCTGGAGTGAATCGTTTGATTCGTTCTGCTTATTCACTTCTTGATTTGGAAACATATTTCACAGCAGGTGAGAAAGAAGTTCGTGCTTGGACAATCAAGAAAGGAATGACAGCTCCACAAGCTGCTGGTGTAATTCACACTGATTTCGAAAAAGGATTTATCCGTGCTGAAGTAATGAAGTATAATGACTTTGTAGAATATGAAAGCGAAAACGCTGTGAAAGAAGCAGGGAAATTTCGCGTAGAAGGAAAAGAATATGTAGTGGAAGATGGTGATATCATGCACTTCCGCTTCAATGTATAATTATTAGAATATTGTAATATGAGTTTATCAGCAAATGATCCATCATTAACTTCTTGGGTAGAAGTTTCAAAAGATTCAGATTTCCCAATTCAAAATTTACCATTTGGTATCATCCAATTTGGAGATCACAAACCACGTGTAGCTTCTAGAATTGGTGAGTTCGCTATTGATTTAAAATCAATGTTCGTTCTTGGATATATGGAAAACTTGCCTTTTTCATTGGAAGATTTCGATACGGATTCTCTCAATAAAATGATGAAGAAAGGGAAGATGGGAACACGTAAACTACGTGAGCGCATTTCTAAATTGTTCCAATCGGACACGGACGATTTACAAGGGAAACAACACCACGTAGATCAAATTTTGGTTCCAATTGCTGATGTAACGATGGGAATGCCAATTGAAATTGGTGATTACACAGATTTTTACTCAAGTGAGCAGCACGCATTTAACGTGGGATGTTTATTCAGAGATCCAGAGAACGCTTTGATGCCGAACTGGAAGCACATTCCTGTTGGATACCACGGAAGATCAAGTTCTATTGTTCCTTCAGGAGTAGATTTTCACAGACCAAAAGGTCAAAAGAAACCACCTACGGCTGAAGTTCCAGTTTACGGACCATGTAATTTATTGGATTTCGAATTGGAAACTGCGTTTTTCACGTACGAAGGAAAGCCGCTTGGAGGAACAATTTCAACGGAGGAAGCAGATGATTACATTTTCGGTATGTCATTGCTAAACGATTGGAGTGCACGTGATATTCAAGGGTGGGAGTATGTTCCACTTGGACCTTTCCTCGGAAAGAACTTTGCTTCACATATTTCATGTTGGATCGTTACCTTGGATGCATTGGAGCCTTTCCGCGTTCCAGGACCTGTTCAAGATCCTAAAGTATTGCCATACTTGGAGTATGAAGGAGATAAACACATTGCGATCAATCTAGATGTTTTGATTCAACCTGAAGGGCAGGATGAGGTATCAGTTTGTAAATCGAACTACCGTCATATGTACTGGAACATGAACCAACAATTGGCACATCACACCGTAAACGGATGTAACATTCGTATTGGTGATTGTATGGGATCGGGAACGATTAGTGGACCAGAAGAAGGTGAGTTCGGATCAATGTTGGAGATTTCTTGGAAAGGAACAAAACCAGTCCCAATGCCTGATGGATCAGAAAGAAAGTTCATTAACGATCACGACACTGTAATCATGCGTGGACACTGTGAAAAAGACGGTGTTCGTATTGGATTTGGTGAAGTAGCAGCAAAAGTATTACCCGTAACATAATTGACATTAGTTTGAGCACAACTCCTCCAAATATCGATCTAGAGAAGGAAAGAAAAGAAATTCTAAATGCGTTTCGCGGATTAATGCGAAATGTAAAAGATCGGAGTAGGGAGGATACACGCATGATTCGAAAAGCCTTCGATGTTGCCGTGGATGCTCACAGTGAAATGCGCCGCAAATCTGGCGAACCGTATATCTATCACCCTATTGCTGTAGCAAGAATTTGTGCTGAAGAAATGGCACTTGGACCGACAGCGATTATCTGTGCTTTGTTACATGATACGGTGGAGGATACGCATATCACACTGGAAGATATCGAGGATCTATTCGGACACCGCGTTCGATTGATCATTGATGGATTGACAAAAATTCCTGAAGTATTTGATGAGAATGCTTCCGTGCAAGCGGAGAATTTCCGTAAGATGGTATTGACTATTTCTGATGATATCCGTGTGGTGATCATCAAATTGGCGGATCGTTTGCACAACATGCGTACACTTGGAAGTATGCGTCCTGATAAGCAAATGAAGATTGCTTCGGAGACGAAGTTCTTGTATGCGCCACTTGCTCACCGTTTAGGATTGTATTCGGCAAAAAGTGAGTTGGAAGATTTGGCGATGCGCTATACCGAGCCATCCATTTATTTGGATATTGAAGGAAAGCTGAAGTCGACCAAAGACGCACGAAACAGATTCATTCGTAAGTTTGTTCTGCCAATCAAGGAATCTCTTGGAAAAGAAGGGTACAACTTTGAAATTAAGGCAAGAACGAAATCAATTTCTTCGATTTGGAGAAAAATGACCACGAAGGGTGTTCCGTTCGAAGAAGTATTCGACCTTTTCGCGATTCGAATTATCGTGGATACTCCAATGGAGATGGAAAAGCCTGATTGTTGGAGAATCTATAGTATTGTAACCGATTTCTATCAACCGAGTCCAGATAGACTACGTGATTGGATTTCAACACCTCGTGCGAATGGCTACGAATCCTTGCACACGACTGTAATGTCTGAAACAGGGAAGTGGGTCGAAGTTCAAATTCGTTCGACAAGAATGGATGAAATCGCAGAAAAAGGACTTGCTGCTCACTACAAATACAAAGAATCAAAAACCAGCGAAACGAAATTCGATCGTTGGATAACAGAAATACGCGACTTACTCGCTAATCCAGATGCAAACGCAATGGATTTCATTGAAGAGTTCAAATTGAATCTATTCAATGATGAGATCTATATCTTTACTCCAAAAGGTGATTTACGCGTACTTCCTACGGGAGCAACGATCTTAGATTTCGCCTACGATATTCACACACAAATCGGTGATAAATGTATTGGTGCGAAAGTGAATAACCGACTGGTTCCTCTGAGTTATCAGCTACAGAGCGGGGATCAGGTGGATATCATAACGTCTTCAAAGCAAAAGCCAAACGAGGAATGGCTCAAGTTTGTTGTAACGGCTCGAGCTCGACAGAAGATTAAATCTTCTTTGAACGAGGAACTGAAAATGATTGCTCTTGATGGGAAAGAGATCTTGGATCGAAAATTCCGTCAGCATAACATTCGATTTGTTTCTGAAAACATTTCGATTTTAGAGCGTTACTACAAAGTTCCGAGTGCAACAGAACTGTATTTCCGTATTGCAAAAGGAAAGATAGACCTCAAGAAATTACGGGAAATTGAAAACGTTAATGGATTGTTGCAAGTTGACAAACCAAAACACGTTCGAAAGAAGTCGAAGGAGGTTTATTCCAAAGTCGATAAGAAAGACGATACGATTGTTATCGGTGATGATTTCAAAAACCTCGACTACAAACTATCGCAATGTTGTAATCCGATTCCAGGAGATAAAGTCTTTGGATTCGTAACGATAAGTGACGGGATCAAAATTCACAGAAACAGCTGTCCTAACGCAGAACACCTTATGTCGAAAATGGCCTACCGTTGTTTGAAAGCAACATGGAAGGATACTGAGATCAAGGAGAATATTGCTGCAATTACGGTATACGGAATCGACCGTGTGGGAATTGTGAATCAATTGACGCAAATCTTGTCAAATGAGGCAAATGTGAACATGCGCTCGATATCTTTCGAAACAGACGATGGTATTTTTGAGGGAAAAATGACTGTGATGGTTTACGATACCGAACATTTGAGTAACTTGATGTCCAAGTTCGAACAAGTGGAAGGTGTACAAAGAGTTGTTCGGGCTGGGAAGTCTAAGGAATAACTAAACCACAGATTTGAATCAAAAACGAAAAACGGGACTCAAGTTCCTCAAGAATTTCCGCGATACCGGAGCATTTAAAGAAACAAGCCGAAAAGTAGAACTGGAAATCTGTCAAAGAATCCCAACTGATCGCGATGTAATCGTTGTAGAGTTCGGAATGGGACATGGTAACATCACCCGAGAGATTCTATCGACAATAAGCCCCGAATCTAAGTTGTATGCCTTTGAAGTTGTGGAGGAGTTCTGTGATCACGTAAAAGAGATCATCAAGGATGAACGACTCGTTATCATCAATGATGGCGCGGAAAACTTGAAAAAACACATCAGCGAACCAATCGATTCTGTGGTTTCATCCATTCCATTTTCGTTTTTTTCTGAAGAAAAGGGGAAGACAATTATTCAAGGAGCACATGACCTTTTGAATGATCAATCTACCTACAGTCAAGTCTTGTTAACGAAATTCAATTTTAAGAAGTTTAAAGCTGTTTTTGAGGAGTGCGAAATTGTGAATTTGCAGGGATTTCCCACAGAGTACGTTTATCATTGTAAGAAGAAAGAAAATAAATCCAACTGAATTATTCGAAAGCGTTCTGTTTATAGGGGAAAACGCTTGAGCACTCCGTTAGTGAGTGCATATATGTGAGCGTTATACAGAGTAACATCGTCAGGCATGACTCCAAGTTTACCAACGTAACTCCAAGTTCCATTTTCATAGCTCAGGACCCCAGTATAGAATTCTCCTTCAAAGTTGACAGTTCCATAGACATAAAGTCGGCTCCCGTAAGCAACCATTTTTACCGAAGATTCATTCAAAGATGATGCGGTATTAATAATCGTTGAATCTGTGATGAGCGTTCCGTTTGAGTACTTTCTTATAGCGTAATCTCCAGGAGAAAAACCAGCAATAAATACAGTGTCTCCGATGACTTGAATATCGGTAACTTTCTCATTAGTAATTGACGTGTATGGCTCCCATATAGTACCGTTCCATTTAGCAATTGAATGTCCATTTGGTAAGATTCCATTTCCACAAGCGTGCGGAGATAAAGAGATTCTCTCGA
>CAJQOB010000220.1 GCA_905479845.1 uncultured Flavobacteriales bacterium | reverse complement strand
GTTATGAATGACTGTCTTTTCAAGGTTTGGTGGTGTGTTCAAATCCAATAAGTATTGAAGTAGTCTCTCTCTTAAGCCCTTCTCTTTTTCGGTTTCAGAATCATCAATAATAATATTGATCAACTTTAAATAGAGCTCATTGCATTCATTCGGGTTAAGCTCCTTAACAGAAGAATTTTCTGACAACTGGTTTTTGCTTTTCAAATGAAATTTGGCTATGCTTTCTATTGTGCTATCAATACGTTTTTGACTCCATTTATCAGGATAATCTTCACTATTAAACAACGCTAATTCCGAGGGATTCAATAACTCATTTATTAGAAGGAAAATCTCACGATCGTGGTCAATATGAGAACCGTACAGATCCGGTGAAATGTTCAAGTCTAGTTGATCCAACAATCTATACAATTCAAGTTCTTTGAGGTGGCAATTCTTATATTCAAGCTGATCGGCATACTTTGCAATTAAATCCGCCAATTCTAGATCGATATTCGACGCCATGAAATGCAAGCCTTTAATCACTTCATCGTCCAAAGGTTTGCTCTTAATAAGGGCCTCAATCTTCTGCTCTTCAGTTTCAATAAGTAGAGGTGTAAATCCAATTAGCTTCTTACTGACCCTACTGGTGAGGTTGGTCAGAATTCCATTATCGACACTTGGGACTTCGGATTTACTAATTTCCTTAACTGAGAATTTCTTTACAATTTGTTTAATAAACTCATCGTTTATTTCCGATTTCAACAACCAATTTTTCGGTTTGTTTCTGCCCAGCTTCTCATGTGATTTGGCAAACTGTCCACTTACAATTGCAGCATACGTTGATATCTCTAAAGACAAGGCAAAGCCAGCAATCAGTTTTGCAAAACGATTCACCTTTCCACTCCCAACACAATCCATTACGGATAATGCTTCTTTTTGCTTACTCAAGTGTGTTCCACCACCAACAGTTCCTATAACTAATGTTGGCAAGTTCAATGATAAATACAAACCATCCTCCGTTTGTTCGATATTTAGTATTCCGCAAGCAGACTCATGGATACAAGCCAAATCTTGACCAGTTGCTGAAAAGATACCAGCGATAGTATTGGCCACATTTATATTGTATCCTACCATTCCATCGATTTGACTCATCGCAACTGATTTACTGAAATAGCGTACAAATTCTTCGGAAGTTGTTCTTAACACTTTGTTTATTACCGCCTCTTTCAAATGTACTTCGGCTACAACATGTATCCCTCTCCCTTGATTAATTGCAGAATGAGAAACCTTTTTGTCAGACGCCCCATTTCCCTCAACGATACAGTTTACAATATTTATTCTGGAATCCTCCTGAAAATGATCTTGGATCCATAGAATTGAATGCCATGTGCAAGAAGTTGTCATATTCTGACCGCTTGCATCTCCTGTTGTGTAAACAAATTTAAGATGAACGCTTTTACCAATTACAAAAGGGTTGACTGCGATTAAATTTGCATAATTAGAATATGATTCCGAAACCTGTTTTATGTTGTTAAATTCACTCTCAATCCATTTCACAAACTGCACCGCCTCAGACAAATTATCAAAGATGAACATGGGTGTTCTAATCATTTTTTGATAAAGAACCTCCGCGGAAAAACCACCGCTAAGACTAATGCATTTGGCTCCGCGATTCATACTAGCGACTAGCGCTCCTTCCAACGTACCCACCAAAGTGTGAACGTATTCTTTGGTATCCTTGAACAATAATGGCCCTATCAATCCAACTGGCAACTCAACAGAACCAACGTTCGATTCAATATTATTTCGAATGTCTTCAGATTTAAGCAGCTCTTTGGGAATCTCACTCAAACTAACCCCAACACTACCCAAATAACTCAGCCTTAAATGTTTAGCAGTATCTGTAACTAAACTGCGTCCTGGGACAATTGGATATTCCTCATCCATATTAATGTGTTAAGTCAAAATTAGTTTGTTACTAAAATAGGTAATACGGATAAACACTCTCATTGATTCATCAGATTTGTTTAAAATTATCCAGACCTAATTCACGATTATTGGCGCCTCTCTGTGTGACTTCGTTTAAAAATGAAACAATTAATTCGAAGCTTAGCTTGTGAGAGACAATTCGAAACTGTAAGAGGAAAAATTACTTTTTTGTTTAATTATTACTATTAAACATTAAACAATACGTGATAATTTTGTATATTTATGTAATGAACATACTTTTAACAGGAGCTAACGGATACATTGGAAAGAGACTATTGTCAAACTTAATTGAACAGGGGCACCATGTATATTGTTGCGTTCGTGATAAAAATCGCTTCACCCCTCCTACATCGGTTCGCAACAATATAACCGTTTTAGAGCTCGATCTGACTGATAAAAATTCTCTTGATGTAATCCCGATTGAAATTGATGCGGCTTACTACCTAGTTCATAGTATGTCTAGTTCAAACGATTACAAGAAATTAGAAGAGAGATGTGCCATATATTTTAGGGAGAAAATTGATCAAACTAACACGAAACACGTAATATACCTGAGTGGTATTGCAAATGATAACGACTTATCCAAACACCTCTCCTCCAGGAAAAATGTAGAAAACGAATTAGCTCGGGGTAAGTACAATTTCACTTGTTTTCGGGCTGGAATTATTGTGGGTTCGGGCAGCGCTTCTTTTGAGATCATTCGAGATCTCGTTGAAAAATTGCCCATCATGATTACCCCAAAGTGGCTTCTAACTAGATGCCAACCAATTGGAGTTTCTGATGTACTCTCAATTCTCTCTAAGGGTCTTTTAAACGAAAAAGTCTTCAATCAAAATTTTGACATTGGCTCACCAGATATCCTGAGCTACAAAGAGATGCTTCTGCAATTTGCAGAAGTAAGAGGCTTAAAAAGAAAAATATGGACAGTCCCAGTTATGACTCCCCGCCTCTCGTCCTACTGGTTGTATTTTGTAACATCCACATCATTCAAATTGGCTTCTTCCCTAGTTGACAGCATGAAAGTTGAAGTTGTTTGCCGAGATAATAGAATAAATGAGATATTGGAAATACAACCCATTCACTATCAAGAAGCCATTCAACGAGCCTTCGACAAAATACAAGAGAACAACATTGTTTCAAGTTGGAAAGACTCCTATGTTAGTAGTGGAATTAACTTCGAAATAGGTGACTTCATTCGTGTACCAGAGTATGGTATTCTAAAAGACAGTCGCAAAATGTCTCTACTCAACAAGAAATTTACCATTGATCGCATCTGGAGTTTAGGTGGAAAAAATGGCTGGTACTATGGGAATTGGCTCTGGAAGATTCGTGGATATTTGGATAAAGCTGCCGGGGGTGTTGGACTTCGGAGAGGAAGAACACATCCTAGCACACTCAATCCAGGAGATTCCCTAGACTTTTGGCGTGTTCTTTATGCGAATCGTGAAGAAGGTAGATTGCTGCTTTTTGCAGAAATGAAGTTACCTGGTGAAGCTTGGCTAGAATTCAAAATCGAAAATCATCAATTAGTTCAAACAGCTACATTTCGTCCGAAAGGGCTTGCAGGAAGGCTTTATTGGTTTATTGTTTATCCTTTTCACGGGTTCATATTTAAAGGAATGCTCAAAAAATTGACAAAAATGAAATCAAAAAAGCTTCAGGTCAAACAGGTTTGACCTCAATGGTCGTTAGTTCGAACTTTTTGGCGAAGGAAATTAAACTAATTTTACAACTGTGAAAAAGATTTGCTTTTTACTATTAAAAGCCTAGTAGATTGATTTTTTTTGTGGTTCATGGAATAACGTAGCACTTACTTATTTACCCTAAACACTCTTTTAGTTGTTCCATCGGAATAGATATAGATAAGAACTATATGTAGATACCCCATTTGTTAGGACAGGGTTTATTCAAAATTAGTATAATAATCAAGCGACAGCTTGATACCAGTTAACTGGTTTTTGGTAGTCCAGTGATTCGTGTCTTCTTTCATTGTTGTAATAGTTAAAATATT
>CAJQOB010000219.1 GCA_905479845.1 uncultured Flavobacteriales bacterium | reverse complement strand
CTATTGAAAACGCAAAATCTCAATTGAATTTTAATCAATCCTTAAAAAATAAAAATCTACTTGCGACTGTGAAAAGTGAGAAATTGACCAAGATTCCAATTTCAATGAAGAATGAATATTTGCTTTTAGATCTTGAGGACATACAGTTCATTAAAAGCGATGGTTCCTACTCTGTCATTTATACCTTTGATCAAAATTACACAACCGCTAAAAACCTTAAATATTATGAAGGACTATTATCTCAAAGTGGTTTTTTACGAATCAGTAATTCACACGTAATCAATGTAGAAAAAGTAGTAAAATACCTCCGTGAGGACGGCGGAATGGTTGAGCTAAGGAATAAAGTAAAGATTGCTGTATCCAAGAATAGAAGGCAAGAATTGAAGGCTTTGATTGGAATTTAAATTGCTTTCACAAAACAAAATATAGGTTTCACAAAATAAATTAGGCTAATGAAAAAAAGCGACATAAATAAATAGGTACATCCCTATAGTTTTAGTGGGTAAATTTAAATTCACTGAAATGAAAAAACTCTTAATCATTCCTTTAATTACAGCAAGTATTGGCTTCACCCAATTTGCTAATGCGCAAGGAAATGGCAATGCCTTTGGGATTGCGAACAATAATGGAAATGGAAACGGTAACAGCACCACTGTTACATTACAACCAGATGCAGCCAATGGAAAGGATGCGCATCTCTCATCAAGAAATCACACCACGAACTATGCAACTCTACCCTACATGGGGGCAAGAGCCTGGACGTATTCAGGAGCACCAAATCAAGCAAGAGGTTTAATCGATTTTGATCTTTCCTCTTTACCAAATAATGTCACGATTACGGATGCTAAATTGACGCTCGTTCCTTACATCAATGGAGCAACAAATCCAATGACTGGTGAAAATGCTATTACCATCAGTAGGGTGACTCAAACTTGGGATGAACAGTCTGTTACTTGGGATACGCAGCCTACTACGGATAATTCATTTCAAGTGAATTTACCATCCTCAAATAATGCAAACAATTATGAATTTATTGATGTGACTGCATTAATTAATGATCGCAAGAACAATCCAACCCAAAATTTTGGAATGATGATTCAGTTAGTGACAGAGCAACATTATCGTGCTGCGGCTTTTGCAAGTAGTGATAATGCAGATGTTACCTTACATCCGAAGTTGGAGATAACATATTCGAATGGACAGGGTAATGGACCGTTGAACTCACCACAAGGAACAGATTACCTTGGTATTGTCGGTCCTCAAACAATTTGTTGGGTAGATGATTTACCTAGTAATCGATATGATTTGGAACTTCCTCCTGGAAAATCTCATTCTGGCATGGATGTTATAGGTGCCACATGGTCATTCTCAAATTCAAATTGGAACTCTTATATATATCCGAACCAAGGAAATTACTTTACAATTTACCCGAAATTATCTACCGTCTATGGAGGATGGTTAAGTGTAGTTATTATGCGATCCGATAGTTCAACTTATAGTTTTGGTATGCAAGTTGACTTTGTTAGACCAAACGTACCTACTAATTTACATACTGTTCATTCTCCAATCTGTAGTTCAGACAACAATATTATGTTTGAGGTGAATCCAATTGGAACAGCAAGTGGCTACAATTGGGAAATTATTGATCCTTCCGGATTAGCAAGAATTCATGATGGAAATGGTCCTCAGGTAACTTCAAAACTAGTTTTAGGAGGCAGTAATTCGCAGATTTATGTAAACCTCAATGGAAGTACCAATCAGCATATTGAATTAAAAGTCAGAGCACGATACCCCAACTCTAGTGGAAATTATTGCGGGTCAAGCACCCCCGTTTCAACCATAATTGATGTCGAAAAGCTCCCTGTAGACATTACTTTTTTAGATTTATTGTCGGGTAGTTTTTGCAGCGGCGATGTTGTAGACTTACATACCTATCATTCAATCACACACGATACTTACCATTGGAGTACGAATGTTGTTGGTGTATCAGTTATTCCTAATGGATCAGATTGTCAACTCACAATTCCCAATAACCTAACAACAATTGACGTATCTGTCCAAGTTGAAAATGTTTGTGGACAGTTCAGTAATGCCAGTACAGGAAATACCTACACCGAAACATTTAATATAATCTCTATTCCAGGAGGACACATTCCTGATATTGATAATTTACCTACGAACTACTGTGGAGGCAATGAAAACAACTTTTCTCTTACAAACGGGATTCCTGGAGTCGAATATTGTTGGAGATTAATAAATGTTGTCAGTATCGCAAATAGTTTGCCTACAACGTACCAATGGGAATGCGGCTTAAATAAATTTACATATTCACCTGATTTTGGAGAAGTAGATGGGGTATTTCCTCCCCCAGGTGAAATTCTAAGTTATGATATTGAAGTAAAGGCAAAAGATTGCAGTGGATCAAATCCTTCTATAATTGAGCAAGAATTAAATGTTCAATACAATTGTAATGGTTCAAGTGGCAAACTTGCTTCTTCTGAAAATAAAGAGAAGACTACTAAATCTGCATTTATCAGTATCCATCCAAACCCGTCATCCTCAGGCTTCTTCAATCTAAACATTACAGGATTCGATGAAATCAAAACAATTACAGTTGTCAACATATATGGTGCTATTGTTTACCAATCGTCTATGACATCAGATCGATCAACAATAGACCTATCTGCGCTTAGCAATGGAATCTACTTCGTGCAGGTTACTGATGGAGCCCATCAAAAAATAGAAAAAATAATATTCGAGTAATCGAGTTTAAATCAAATAGTATGAAAACAATAAACCATATACTCCTAACTGTAGGACTCGCAATTGGTTTCCACTTTAGTACATATTCCCAGACGTTTCAGAAAACAATCGTCGATCACTTTAAACAGGATTATAATTATTCTTCAATCGTTGAGGTTGAAACCAATGGGACGCTAACAGGTTACATCGTTGCAGGAACGCGATTTGAAGAGCATCCCAATAATGAAAGAAGCAGCTGTGTTATTGTTCATTTAGACTTGAACGGAGCGGTTCTTTGGGAGAAACTTCTCAATGGTGCTGAAAATGAAGCATGTCTAGATGTCGTCATGGGATTCGATAGCCGAGTTGTATATACTGGATACATCGAAAGGGATGGAAAACGGATCATGAGAATTTCAGAATTGGAATTAAATACTGGAAATCAGATCTCGTCTAAAGAAATTGACATGGACAACGGTTATTCATCACTTGGAACAACGATTGCCTACGATGCATATAAAGAAAAGTACTTCATTGGTGGAATGTCAATAAACGATTATACGGATGAATCTTCTAATTCTACTGGAATAATAATCAAATTAGATTCTGATTTTGACTTAAAATGGTCCAAAGAATATATTGGAATTGCCAAAGGTGGTTTGACGAGTGTGAATGACCTTCTAGTTACACAGAGAGGAATCTTTGTGACAGGAACTTATTTGGACTCAATTTCACCAATTTATCCGTTCGATACTATTCAAGGTGTGACTGCTGTTATGTTAAGACGTGGCAATGGAAGTGTAAAGTGGGATCTCTCGCATAGTTCTTCTAAATTAAGTCATGTTGGAGTTCAAGCTGTATACGAAAGTGCCAATAAAGGAACTCTTTTCTTACTGAGTAACAACTCACACGATCACAACTACCAAATCACCGAAATTAGAAAAGCGAACATTCCAACGGCATTTGTTGCCAACGAATATTTAATGAACGCAAATCAAATATTATTCGGAAGTAGCGACCCCGTTGGATTAGGGATTCAATTTAATCCAAACAACACAAACGAACTGATTGTTTTGGGAATGTATCAACATGGCTACTATCCAGTAACTTCAGGGCATTCTCCACTGTTTTTAACGCGATTTAATAAAAACTCGGGAATGGTTCAAGATGCAAAAGAAATTTCGATCGCAAGTCAAAATTATGCGCTTTTCGGAGAAGCAATGTTGAGTCCATTTAACTCTCAGAACAAAAGAATGTATACTCCGTCTAGTTTGGTTTTAAATCAATTGGGTGCTTACACGATTTTAGGGCATCGACTACATCCGCAAGGAATGTATAGCACTGAGGTTATTTCAACGAATATCACTCTAACAGCTGGTAATGCCTGTGCTTTCGAGCTTAGCCCACAGCCTGCATCACCGTCACTTCCGCGAAGACATAAAAATTTAGTATTTTCAAGTATTGATGTGAACCTTAATAATTTCAAACCAGAGGAGCAGGATTTTCATGTTGTTATGGAGGAATGGTGTCCTTCAATTGGAGAACAGAAAGTCTCATTCTTTGAGGAAGTTTTAAAGGATGAGACGACGGTTATTGATGAAGTTTCTGCGAAGGATTTGTCGGATATCTCAATATTTCCAAACCCTTCATCTATAGGTCAATTCAATGTAAAAACAATGGGGTTTAGCGAAAACAAGAAGATCACAGTCTACTCCATTTCAGGACAAATAGTTGTTTCTCAATTTTCAACAGACGATTTTATCACACTTGATATTCGTGATTTGCAAAGAGGTACTTACTTCGTTGAAATCAACGATGGAACGAATAAAAAAGTCAAGAGAATTATTTTTAATTAATTCCAAAAATTTAAAGCCTACCCGCAATCTGGGTGGGCTTTTTTTACTATCCCGCCCAATTCTCCTTATCCAAACTTCGATATTGAATTGCTTCTGCAATATGCTGCGATTGAATATCAACCGAAGTATCCAAATCTGCAATAGTTCTCGCTACCTTCAATATTCGAACATAAGCTCTTGCTGAAAACCCAAGTGTATTCATCGCTTTCTTTAAGATGTTTGCACTTTTCGTATCGAGTTTACAATACTTTCTAATATCGCGTGATGACATTTCTGAATTACTGTTGCTCGATTGTTCGACTTTCCGATCATTCGACTGTTCGAGGCGTTCCTGTCGAAATAATCTTGCCTCTACTACTCGCTCTCGAATTTCAGAACTTCCCTCCGTTGGCATTTCACAGGAAAGATAGTCATAGTTGACTGGTGTTACTTCAACGTGTAAATCAATGCGATCCAAAAGAGGTCCTGATACTTTGTTGAGGTAACGTTGGACTACATTAGAGCCACAGGAACATTCACGATCAGGATGGTTGTAGTAGCCGCAAGGACAATCTTGTGTTCCAGTCAACCAGGTGAGTAAACGTCAAACGATGGGTGAGAGTTGGGAGATTTTTCAATCAATTAATTTTTCTATTCTGGTCAAGAGTAACCGTAGATTTAATCGTTTAATCTTCCCTTAATTCAGATCTGTCCACTCTGGTCAAAACCGAGTTTGGGTCAAACGATTTGTGTAAACCACCGACCCCACACAAAAACTGATTTTTTGAGTCAAAAATTACGACACGAAGAGCGTTCAGATAAGCAAACTTTTTTTTCGGATGTGTACGTCGGGGTATGGCAAATAACACGCGCTAAACTTTTCGCCGCCTCTCGAATATAACACTTTCGGCGTAAAGATTAGCGCGTGTTATTTGCC
>CAJQOB010000218.1 GCA_905479845.1 uncultured Flavobacteriales bacterium | reverse complement strand
TGAAACACCGTCGTAGCGATAGACAAAAGCTATTTTTCCCGTTAAATCATTTACGAGTGTTCCACAACCTTCATTCGCCAAAGGAATCCCCTGTGCATTCAGTCCAGGAGTACCGTCATCCACAAGCATAACAGTATCTTCAACGGCATCCATTGGATTATCTAAGTTCGGGAGTCCCCAATTGGTTCCATCCCCATTGCTCGTAAAGTTATAGCCTCCAGCGATGCTCGCAGGTTCAACAATTGAAAATGAGACTTGTCCAAAGGCCGATTGTAATCCAATCAAGCACAATAATGTGAGTATGATTTTTTTCATGAGTTCTGTTTATAAAAACAAATTCGATTCTAAATTCAGGTTGAAAGCAAGTTATGATTTTTTTCCGAAATCGTCCCAAACTCTGAACTTATGTCTAAGCCTTGGATTCAGGCAACAATTTCGTATTTATTGGTAACGCACAAATCAATTTTCATGAAACATCTTCTACTTTCCTTAGGCGCTATTTTGTGCGCATTAGTTTCAATGGCTCAAAGTCACGCTTCAGCAGAATTTCAACCTACATATTGGCAATACCCGAACATCACGCCTGGCGTACTCGAAGCAGTTTCATGGACGAACACTCGAATGAAACACCTCGAAAACGTCGCTCCTTCGTGCTCCGGACTGCCCACTGCATATGGAATTATGGGTGTGCACGATGATGGGAAAGACTACTTCATAGAAAACGGAAAGTACATCGCGAAGCTCTCTGGAATCTCAGTTGATGATCAAAAAGCTTCTATTTCAGATGCTATCCAGGCATACGGATTCGCTTACAATCATTTGATGACCGAAGAAATTGCCAACGGCGGAAATAAACTTGATGGAAACAGCATCCGTAAAGTTCTCTTGCAATTGAGCGAAATTCCTGATTCCGGTGTGGTGAATTTGTTAGCCAAGGACATGCAAGTGTATGAAGTTCTACGCTTCTTAAACGACAATAAACGATCGGTTCATTTCGAATTTACAGATCATAACTTCCCTTTAGAGACAATATTTGGACAGGCTCATTATACTGTTCTTTCATCGAAAAGAATTCAGTTTACGGAAACAGAGATTCTATCAGACAATGGAATTGCTTATTCTCCTGTCGCGACATTAAAATCTCTCGAATATGGTCCAGCAATCTGGACTCCCGCACCAACCTGTAATTTCAGTTCTAGAAGTGGTGTTGCAATTTCAGCGATAACGATTCATACTATTCAAGGTTCGTATGCAGGTGCAATATCTTGGGCACAGAATTGTAACTCAAACGTTTCTTATCACTACGTTATTCGTTCTTCAGATGGACAATTAACGCAAATGGTTTTGGAAGCGGACAAGGGATGGCACGTTGGGTCTGAGAATCCATACACAATTAGTTACGAGCATGAAGGATATGTGAACGATCCAATTTGGTACACACAATCGATGTACGATGCCTCAGCTGATTTGAGCCGCGACATCGTAAGCAGTGGGTATGGAATTCCTCCTCTTCGAACTTTCTACGGTGACCCTACTGTTGGCACAAACACTTTGGGAGCGTGTACGAAAATTAAAGGTCATCAACATTACCCAAATCAAACACACACAGATCCTGGAGTTAACTGGGATTGGGAAAAATACTACAAGTTGATCAACAACACGCCAACTTATACTCCTATCACAACAGCTTCTGGGAGTTTCTACGATACAGGTGGGGCCATTGGGAATTATCAAGATGATGAGAGA
Organism: uncultured Flavobacteriales bacterium; assembly: GCA_905479845.1. GTDB lineage: Bacteria > Bacteroidota > Bacteroidia > Flavobacteriales_D > Crocinitomicaceae > UBA4466. Next base: position 5,301 of record CAJQOB010000218.1, on the reverse strand, counting down.
GAACTGTGGTTGTTTCAGCCTCCAAATGCACAAGATATAACGTTAAATTTCACTTCCTTCGACCTTGAACTTGATTACGACCATTTATTCATTTACGACGGCGCAACTATTGATGCTCCTTTGATTGGAAAATACACAGGAACGAACTCACCTGGAACAGTTACTTCGAGTGGCGGCTCCATTGTTGTTGAGTTTAGAAGCGATTGTGGAGTAACAAGTCCTGGTTGGGAGCTTACATATACTTCTACATCAAACGATCTAACACCTCCAACCACGTCAATCGCTGTGGGCCCAACATGGCAAGTTGACGATTTCGATGTAGATATTACAGATGCCGACAGTCAAAGTGCGATTGATCAAGGTTATTATTTGGTCGCTGAGAAGAACATTACTGACAACGGTTGGAAGTCAAACGGGGCATATGGTTTTGTTCACGAAGATTTCGAAGATGTGAATACAACTTGGACGAATCAGGTTGGCTTACACTCTTTTGTAAATGGGAAATTTGAATATGCCGATGTCAACGAACAAAACTCCAATGCTTACGCTTCAGTTACTCAAGATGCTTCAAGCAAGTACTTATTCGAATGGAACCAAACTATCACTTCCACAGAAACGAATCAGCGTGCGGGAATGCACTTTTTCTGTGATGATCCGACCTTGCCAAATCGAGGGAATTCGTACTTCGTTTACTTCAGAGAATCGACTGATACTGTTCAGATTTACCGCGTAACCAACGATGTGTTTTCCATTGAAGCGGAAGCTACGGTAACAATTGCACCAAATGTTGAATACAACTGTAAAGTAAGTTACGATCCTGTGAGTGGAGAAATCAAAGTTTACATGAATAACGTATTGGTTTCTGAGTGGACCGATCCATCACCTTTGATCTCTGGAAATTCAATCTCAATTCGGACTGGTGGATGCTCAGTCAATTATGATGACATATTTGTGTATCGCTCTCGTGGAAATCAAGTCACAATTCCAGCTGGTTTTGGTGAATTGATGTCAATTGAGAGTGAGAACGCTATTGAAACCGGCTTGGTTAATAGTATCGTTTTGGATTCATCTGAAAATTGGTCATCAATTGAAAGTGAGACATATTTGTTGGATTTTTCGGCACCAGAACTCGACTTCGTGAACGATGGAACTGGAAGTGATATTGACACATTCATGACGGCAACGTTTGACGCGAATTGGTTGATCGAGGACATTCATTCGGACATATCCAATTTTGATTTTGCGATTGGAACAGGTCCAAATTTGGATGATGTTATTGCATGGAATTCGAATGGGTTGATATCTTCCATTAGCGAGGTTCTAGCTTCCCCAGTGAACGGTCAACTGTACTATATTTCTGTTCGCGCAGAGAACAATGCTGGATGGGAATCAGAGTTTGTTTCTGACGGACAGCGCTATGTTGATGACTTAAGCACTGAAGAATTGAACGCGCTATTTGAGGCTATTGTTGTTTATCCAAACCCAACGAGTGAAGTCTTGAACGTAGAAGGGGTTCCTACTGGAGCAACACTTTATTTGATTGATTCGAAGGGTGCAATTGTGACGGAGTTTGATTCTAGTGATTCAAGTTTGAATATTTCGAGTTTCGCTCGTGGAACGTATCAATTGATGATTAAGGTCGGAACGTCATTTGTCGTGAAGGAGGTTGTGTTGAGGTAGACTTCGGCTCCGCTCAGCCTACTTAACATTTCCATTTTCATCAATGTAAAACCAATCTCCATCAACCCACCACCAGTGCTCGCCATCTGATTCTTTCGATGCTTTTAATGAGACAAGTGCTCTTCCGTTTTCGAATGGCCATGATCCTTCATATTGTGGAGGTATGATTATCTCTCCACCTTCTGTTGAATAACCAATTAGTCCACCTTTGATTATTCGAAAAGTGCCGTCCTCAATGTAATCAGGACCATTGTCGTAAACGAATACTCTAAATGTTTCTTCCCCTTTTGAGTCGATCGCGGGGAATCCATAAGATTGATCATCCCATTTTACCACAATTGCGTAATTCACTGAATCCGAAAAACAGATGACGCATTCTCCAAACGGAACTAAGGTGTCACCATTGACATTCACATAACCACATTCGTCTGTTTCTTCATTGGAAATTCGATACATGATTTCTCGTTCTTGCCCGAAGGAAAAAACGATGTCAAAAGAATAATCGTTACTAGCTTCAACATGATATTGAAGGTACAAAAAATCCCGTTCAGACATTGTCTGAACGGGATTCAATATAATTAAAGAGAATTTAAGCTTACTCTTCAGATGCAGCGGCTTCACCTTCACCTTCTTCACCTTCTTCACCTTCGTCTTCGTCTTCGTCAGTTTCAGAAGCTCCACGAGCCATTTTCACACCAACTACTACTGCTTCAGCAGGCTCAAGCATTGTAACGTTATTAAGTTCCAATCCGCTAATACGAACTGATTCTCCAATACGTAACTCAGTTACATCAATGCTGATTTCTTCTGGAAGATTTGCTGGAAGACCAAGAACACGAAGCATTCTGTTTGGAACACGAAGTTTACCTCCGTTCATTACTCCAATAGCAGAACCTGTAGTTCTAACTGGAAGACTTACTTTCACTTCTTTCTTGTCATTCAACTCAAGGAAATCAATGTGACGTGGTTTATCAGTTACAGGGTGCATTTGCTTATCCTGAATGATCGCCATCTTTTTCGTTCCATCAAGATCGATCTCGATTTGGTAAACATCTGGAGAGAAAATGATTTTCTCCATATCTACTGACCTTACAGAAAAGAGAACTTGCTCACCTGCTCCATAAAGCACACAAGGTACACGTCCAGCATTTCTAACTGCTTTCGCGTCCTTCTTCCCTACGTTCGCTCTCAACGAACCGCTCAATTGCGCTTTTTTCATTTTATGATTGTTTTAAGATATTACAAAGTGTGAACTAATTGATTGGTTGTTGATCATTCTACGGATCACATCCGCAAATAGATCAGAAACAGAAAGTACACGGATTTTATCGTGCTCTTGTCTCAACGGAATCGTGTCCGTTACAATCAATTCTGTGATTTTTGAGTTGCTCAAACGATCAAATGCAGGACCTGAAAGAACAGCGTGTGTACAAAATGCTCTCACACTTTTTGCTCCATTCTCCATAAATAGATCCGCTGCTTTCGTTAATGTTCCAGCTGTATCAATCATGTCATCAATAAGGATTACGTCCTTACCACTTACATCACCGATTACAGTCATTTCAGCAACTTCATTTGCTTTACGACGTTGTTTGTGACAAATTGCCAAACCAATGTCGAGTTTCTTAGCGTATGAATTCGCACGTTTCGCTCCTCCAGCATCTGGAGCCGCCATAATCAAGTTTCCATTATTGAATTTCTCAATCTCTTTGAAGAAAATTGTAGATCCATAAAGGTGATCAACAGGCACTTCAAAGAAACCTTGAATTTGATCTGCGTGCAAGTCCATTGTCATGATACGATCAATCCCTGCTGCCATTAACATATTTGCAACCAATCGTGCTCCGATAGCAACACGTGGCTTGTCTTTTCGATCTTGTCGAGCGAAACCGAAATAAGGAATAACAACAATGATTTTATTAGCAGAAGCGCGTTTTGCAGCATCTACCATCAATAACAACTCAAAAAGATTGTCTGTAGGAGGCATCGTAGATTGAACCAAGAACACATCTTGTCCACGAACTGTTTCTTCAAATGATGGTTGAAATTCACCATCGCTGAAATCAGTAACCTTTACATTACCTAGGCTTGTACCGTACGATTGCACGATTTTCTCTGCCAAATCCTGTGATGCTCTACCTGCGAAAATTTTTACTCCTGCTGACATAATCTCAATTGAGGGTGCAAATTTACGCAATTTCCTTTATTTACATGGCATTGCTCGATAAAAATGTAAGAAACTGGAGTTCAGGGAGGTTTTCACTTCCTTTGCTTGTTCAAGTTGAGAGATTCACATTCGCCCTTGAGTAGCGTAACTACTCCCTCATTTCCTCGAACTTCATGGTTCGCATTCGGTCTTCAGTAGCAGAGCTACTCCCTCATTTCCTCGAACTTTATGGTTCGCATTCGGTCTTCAGTAGCAGAGCTACTTCTTCTTTCGTTTTCTCCAGTTAAAATCAACGTCTCGTTCGTTGATAATTCCGATTCTCAAAGAGACGAAAAAACCATTCGTTTCGAAGTTTTCAGGAAGGCGTGGCATGAAGTGATATCCTGTTTGTAAATGCAATAGCCAGATTTTGTATCCAATCACAGGAGCAATTCCGATTCGCGTAGCATCAAAATTTGTACGCATGAAAATGTTTGCTCCGTATGTCAACCCAAGCCGATTGGTTTTGAACCAGTAGCCCATATCATAGCCGAGGATATTATATTTGAAATTGTAATTGAACCCTAAATGTGCCGCATGAGTATGAGGATTCTTCAATCGAACTTGTTTCCATTGACGCTCAGCTCCGATTTCAAGTACTGTATATTTTCCACGTTGAATGCCGAGGTACGGCCCTGATTTTTTTACAGAGATCTCAACCAGTGGTTTTTTCTTCTTTCCAAAGATCCCCTCATTCTTCTGACTCAGCCCGACAAGTGGAAGTAGCAACATATACAGTAAAACAAGTTTTCCCATCTGGTGTTTTTTAGTCTTGATGCTCTGCATCGGCTTCCTTTGTTTTTTTGAGTCGATCTAGCAATTCTTTATCATTTAACGCATTTTTCAGGAAAATGGTACTATTCTTCAATGATGGAATGACGAATGCAGTTGTGTTTTCAACGGGTAAAAATAAAAGTGATCCTTTCTTAGTTTCCTCAGAAATGATGTCCGATTTCTCGTCATACGATTCCAATAGGATGATTGCTGTTCCAACAAAAAGAATCATTTTGAAAACACCCAACAAGGCACCTAACAAGCGATTCGGTAAACTCAAGCTAACGGCCTTCATCGCTTTTTCAATTGCTACTCCAGCAAAATAAACCATTGCACCAATGAGAAGAAAGGTAATCGTGAATGCAATCGTTGGCAAGTACTCAGATGTTATTGAAAATTTTTCTTGAAGGAAGCTCGCAACCCCATCCGAGAAATGAATTCCTGCATACAATCCGATAAACAAGGCCAAGAAAGTAAACAGCTCAATAATGAAACCCTTCTTAAATCCACGCCAGATTCCGAAAGCAATTGGAATCAAAATAAGAATATCTAATACGTTCATCTACAAAAAAGTGCGCCCAATGTCGCACTTATAAATTCTTTTGAAATGGTTGATTAATCGCAGTCAGACTCTAATTGAG
>CAJQOB010000217.1 GCA_905479845.1 uncultured Flavobacteriales bacterium | reverse complement strand
ATAGATAAAGTCCAACTCTCCTTGAGCCAGTACATACTGCTTCACCTCTCCTTGTTCCGACTCACGGAAAACTGTGCGTAAAGACTCATGGCGAGCAATCACAGAGGAAACTGATAATCGTAGGCTCGATACATCGTAATCGGATGGTAGTAATAATTCTCCTGGAATATTATACGTCGTTGTATTCGGGTCAAACTGGTGCAAAAACCAAAGTCTCTTTTGCGCATACGAAACTGGGTACCCATTGTCTTCTGTTACTTCCACGCTTGGAATTTGAGTAAAACCAGTTCGCTGCTCTCGTTCCTTTAAAAAGTCTAATATTGACTGCTTATTTTCACGAATAAGGTCAATAAACTTCTCATCGATGTCTTCCTTATAAATTGAGACATCCAGGTTTTCTCCATTCAATGAAATAGCGATTCCCTCTTTTTCAAGGTTGTTGAGTAATGTTTGGATTTCTTTCATCTTAAATCATTACTTTTTTCACCACTTTTTTTCCATCGAACGGTGTATTTTGTTTTATACTTTGTTCTATTTCAGTCACGAAATAAGACACCGTTGGATTCAAGAAAACTGATGCAATATCCAATTGTAATCCGAATTCTTTATGCACACGAGCAAGTATCTTAGAAGCCTTTATGCTATTTCCCCCCACTTCGAAGAAGTTTTCTTCTAAGCCAATCGATTCTGTTTCCAAAATTTCCGTAAAAATTCGAGCTACGCGTATTTCCATACCTGTCTCAGGAAGGCGTTTGTTCTCGTTGAACAATGGTATTTCCTTCGCAATCGTATTCAGCTTATTTTGTTGAACTACACCACTTTCATTGGTTGGAATTTTTTCCAGAAACGCTATATATCTTGGCCTTCGATTCGCTGGGAATTTTTGATCGATTTGATCTTTTAACAACGCTTGTTTCGAATCTTCAGCAACAATAAACAGTACAAGCTCATTCTCATCCATCGGGTGATGAGTAATCCATACATCAATCACTTCCTCAATATCCGTCAATACACTTCGAAGAACAGTTGCATTTATTTCAATCCCATCCCTGAACGATGAAATCGTTTCATGGAGTTGAATGCTTTGATTCGTATAGGTAGCAATCAAACTACTTATTTCATTCCCATTCCCATACACATAACCTCTTCCTCCTTCTGAAAGCTTATTTCCATAACGATCACGTACATCAACATCCGTTGCATTGTTCCCTACATATCTTTCAAACAACTGTTGATCTACTATCAGCTCTTTGAATTCTATTTCTGATCGAACGTCCTTGTAACTATGATCCTTTAGCAAAAGCTTTGGATTGGCGAGTCCATTTTCAATGAAGCGTGCATAGTCAGAAAGGAAGTTTTGTATTACATGCGCATCATAAATTTGCGTATTGTAATTCGCATAAACGACGAAGCTGTTCCCTGTATCCTCTACAATTAAACTTAGATCTAACTTGACTAATCCCTCACCCTTATCAATCATGTCAAATGGCAACATCTGATTTTCATTTGATAAAGGGTTCCCATTTTGAACTGTCAATCGCATATCAAAGAAGGGATTTCGACTTTGGTCTCTATTTTTATCAAAGTCATTCACCATTTTATCAAACGGATAAGCTTGATGGTCAAACATTTCAAGAATTTCTGACCCGACGCTTTTTATATTTTCTTCGAAGGACTTTTCACCATCAACATGAGTTCTTAATGGTAAAGCATTGATGAAAAACCCAATTTGATCTGAAAGATCAGCATGACTTCTGCCATCAACTGAAGTTCCAATCGTAATTGTATTTGCCCCTGAATACCTATGAAGCATGCTGTTCATTGCTGTCAAAAAGAAAATGAACAAACTAACTCCCTGCTGATTCGTATACTTATCTATTGAATCTGACAGTTGAGTTCCAAGATATATTCCATACTCATGGCCACCAAACGATCGTTGGTCTGGCCGCATTTTATTCCCTGGAAGGTCAACTCTAGAGACAACATGTTGTAATTTTCTTTTCCAGAAACTCGCATCTAAGGAAGTTCCTTCTTTGTTTATTTGTTCTTGCTGCCAAACTGAGTAGTCCTTGTAATGAATTCTGAGTTTTTCTGGTGGGTAAGTTTCATTTACGAATGATTCATAATACTTCCCGATTGTATCATACAATCGATCCATAGAAACTGCATCGCAAATAATATGGTGTATATTGCAGTAGAAAACCCAACTATTATCTACGTTGAATAACGCTGCTCGAATTAAAGGCCCTTGCGTTAGGTCAAAAGCTGTCTCGGCATCTTTTTCTTGCAGAGTATCCATTTCAGCTTTATCCATCTTCTCATGACGTAATACTTCGAATTTCAATCCTTCAACTGCAAGAATCTGTTGTCGTGGTTCTCCATTTTCATCGGTTACAAACTGCGTTCGCAACACTTCATAATGTTCTACTGTTTTGAATATGGCTTTCTCAAACTGATCGATATCAACCTCATCATCTAGCTTTTCCGAAAACGGCATGTTGTAGGTAATAGAACTTTCTTCCAATTGACTTAGAATCCAAATTCTCAATTGACCATCTGACAGCGGATAATTCTCCATCTTCGGGGCGGGAACAATTGTCTCGTACTCACCTTTTGCCGTGCTGTCTATTAATCTTGCATGCGCCTCTGGTGTATATTGATTAAACAACTGCTTAATGTTGATTTTCTTATGGAACTTCTCCTGGTAAACATTCTGAAGTTTTATCATTGTCAGACTATGCCCTCCTAACTCGAAAAAGTTATCAAAGACACTTACAATCTCCGTGTTTAAAACACTTTTCCAAACTTCAACAACGATCTCTTCTGTAACGGTTCTTGGAGAAACAAACTCATGTTCGATTTGCTGGGATTGAATCAATTGTTTTTCATCCACTTTGCCATTTACCTTCAGCGGTATTTCGTCCACTGCAAACAGTGCTCCGGGGATCATGTATTCGGGCAAGGACTTTCTTAACTCTGATTTGATTGTCTCTTTATCACGCTCTCCAACGAACCAGCTCACTAGCATTCCTTTCGCAACCGCGGCATGAGCACCAGAAACTCCCTCTTGGGCAAGGATGCGATTACTGATCTCATCCAATTCAATTCGATAGCCATTTATCTTTACCTGCGTATCCTTGCGTCCTACAAACACAATTTCACCCTGAGCATTCCACCTTACTAAATCTCCTGTAGCATACAAGCGTTGATGAACTGTACTAACATGCCTGAACTTTTCATTGGTTCTCGCTTCATCGTTGATATAACCAAGTCCTACTCCTTCTCCTCCAATGAACAATTCTCCAATTACTCCTACTGGTAAAGGGTTGTCCGATTCATCAAGTACATAAACGTTTGTTCGCTTTCCTACTGGTTTACCAATTGAGTTTTCATCGAATGACCCAATATCTTCTTTAACAAGAGCGTCGATTGTTGTTTCCGTAGGACCGTAGTGATTGTTCAGTTGTGTGTTCGGTAGTTTTTGCTTTAAGTTTTGAACAAGTACAGCATTTAACGACTCTCCACCTATACAAATGTATTTCAGTGTCTTTGTAAGTTGTGCACCCTTTTCTTCAGAAAGTTCTGACTCAAAGTATGTCATATACGTGGGTGTTCCTTGTAAAATGGAAACCTGATGTTTCAAACAGGTCGCAACCACCTCTTCAGGTTCCTTACTTTCAGAAGCTATCACAACTATTCCACCTGTAATAAGTGGTAATACCATTTCTAACATGGAAACATCAAACAATTGACTTGTTAGGGTTAATGATGTCAATACCTCATTATTCAACAAGGATTTTTCTTCAAGTAACTTGCTCACAATGTTCTTGTGTGAGATTACTACCCCTTTCGGTTTTCCCGTACTTCCAGATGTATAAAGGATATACGCCGCATTCGACGCAAATTGGCTCACTGGCTCATTTATTACGAACTCGGAAGCGTCGGATAACATATTGGCATTCATCACCAAAGAAGGCTGACAATCTTCGATGATTTCTTTTTTACGCTCGATTGGCTGTTCTGTACCAATGGGCACGTAGGCACCACCTACTTTCCAAATTCCAATCATTGTTGCAATTAACGCTGTGGAATATGGTAATTCTGTTGCTATCCTATCGCCTACTTTTACTCCTTTATCTTGAAGGAAAGCTGCAATTTGATCTGAATGTTCTTTTAGTTGATCATAGCTTGTTTGAGCTGTATCATCAATGATGGCAGTCTTATCCGAACAAGTTCTAAATGTATTTTCTAATAATTCATTTAACGATTCAGGGAGGTCATTATCCTCAGCTGTTTCCGTCTGAACTTCGAATAAATCATCAGAAAGAAGAAGTGTATTGAGTTTCGCAGTGGCATTATTAATTACTTGTTTGATGACACATTCTACTTGCTTTCCGATTTGTTGCATTAACGATTTCGTAAAGCGTTTCGAATTGTACTCAAAAGTCAATACCGTTTGATCTTTAAATTGGGTGACAATGCAAGAAAGATCATATATTGAATGTGTTGTTTCTAATCCACTATCTCCTTGTTTTCGCTCACCAAATTCCAAATTGTTTGGAAAGGATAACATTGCATTTACAAGTGGCAACCGATTCCCTGACCGTTTGTAATCAATATCTTCCAAAATGAACTCAAATGGATATAGCTGATGCTCTAAAACACCCAGGTAACTTTGTTTAACGGCATTCAATCCGTCATTAATCGTCCCTTCACCACCTTTAAACCCTAATCTGAGCGGAAGAACGTTTACCATATTTCCAAGTACCTTTTCGAGCTGATAATGGGATCTGCTCTCCGCTGGGATTCCCACTACAAGGTCGTTTGTTCTTGCATGTTTAGCGAGTACAAAGCCCAATGCAAACGTGTACAGGTGGGTGTGCATCAACGACATTTCCTGTATGAAAGTGGATGCCTTTTTTTCTATAGATGCATCCATTGTATATTCACAGGAATTGCTTTCCTCAGATACTGTATTTAAATCAAGAGCGTCTGGTAATTGAAAGCTATCTTCATAATTAAGAAGGTATTCTTTCCAAAATTTCGAGCTTCGGGTAAATGTTTGTTTGTTCTCTTGCCACTTAATTACATCTCGGTACTGAATACCATCATTCAAATAGCGTTGATTGCTCCTTTGCGCTCGTATTGCCTTTTCTAGCTCACTAATAAACAATTGCAAAGAAGCTCCATCAGCAATTAGATGATGTACATTAAGTAATAAAAAATGCTTGTTTACGGACCGAACGCTTTGAAGTTTCCACAACGGCTGATCCATAACTATATGTTCTTCTTTCTCCCATTGAGATAGCTTTTCATCAAATAGTTTTTCATCCGCAAACTCATGAAACGTTACGTGGTTCTGAATTTCAAGTTTGCATTTTTGTTGAAAGATTTCACCATCCTTTTCAAAGAATTCGTAGGATAAAATCTCATGCTGATCAACAAGCTGTTCTAATCCAGTAATTAAGTCATTATCGGATATACTATAATTGCTCAAATCATAGCTCATCGGCAACCAATACATCGTCCAGTCTCCTTCTATCTTCATTTGAGCCCAAATACTTTTCTGATTTGAGTTTAATTGAATTGGTATCTCTTCCCGAGTACTTTTTTCTATAGTAAGATTGGTTGCTTTTTGTTCTAGTAAAAAAGAGAGAATTGACGATTTATTCGCTTTCAAAAATTGTTTTTCTTGCGTTGTCAATGAACTTACTTTTCCTGTAATTCGAAGATTTTCACCCGATTTATCGAGTCCAATCGAGACTCCCTTATTTTTTAATTCTGCTAATTGCTCAATCATTTTGGGAGTATTAAAGGATTAATTCTTCTTCCGAATTCACATCTTCGTTAGAGTCATTCATCCAGGAAACGGCATCTATGTATTTACTCAGGTTTTCAATTGTAGGGTCTTGGAACAAGTTCTTCAAATCAATTCTGACACCGAATTGCTCTTGAATTTTTGAAAGTACCCGTGTTGCTTTTAAGCTATGTCCTCCTAAATCAAAGAAGTTATCTTGAATACCGATTCTTTCATGTCCCAATACTTCCTTCCAAACCTCAACAACACGTTCATCTGTTTCATTTCTTGGTGCCACATATTCGTTCACTTCGGCTGCGCTTTCCAACGGATTTGGAAGTGCTTTTTTATCAAGCTTTCCATTCGATGTTAATGGGAAGTCGTCCAAAACAATGAACTGACTTGGAATCATATATCCTGGTACGCGATCTGTGAGCTGCGTTCGATAATTTCCTGTACTTCCTGCTATTGTTTCTATGAGATATGCCGCTAATTCATATTCACCTGAGGCTTGCTTATAGGTGAGTACAACGGCATCTTTAACACCATTCAGGGCTTTCACCGCTGCTTCTACCTCTGCCAATTCAATGCGATGTCCACGAATTTTTACTTGATCATCTTTTCGACCAATATATTCGATGTCTCCATTGGACAGAACTTTTGCAAAATCTCCAGATCGATAAATTTTTGTCTCAGGTTCAAATGGATTTTCAACAAATCGCTCCGCAGTCAACTCTGGTTTGTTGTGATATCCTCGAGCAACACCTGCTCCTCCAACACACAGCTCTCCAATTACATCAATTGCACATGGTTTCAAGTCGTTATCTAACACATAACAACTCAACGTAGGAATAGGCACTCCGATATTACTCTTATTCTCTTCAATTTCCTTCGCAGTAATTTCCTTGTAGGTTACATGTACAGTTGTTTCTGTAATTCCGTACATGTTTACAATTTTGCACTCAGGATAAGCTGCATGCCATTCTGATAACGTCTCTGGCATAAGTGCTTCACCTCCAAAAATCAAGTAACGAACTGCTTGCTGTATTTCTTTGAGCTTATCTGTATTCGTCATCACCATACTTCTAAATGCCGTTGGTGTTTGGTTCAAAACAGTGATCTGCTCGTCATGTAAAAACTCAAAGAACGCAGTACTATCTTGAGCCACTTCCTTTGGAACCATGACTAACGTTCCTCCTTTGAGCAGTGCTCCATACATTTCCCAAACAGAGAAGTCGAAACAATATGAATGGAAAAGTGTCCATTTATCGTTTTCATTAAAATCAAATACATCTTGATCATTGAACAATAAGCGATTCACCTGTTCATGTTCAATTAGTACTCCTTTCGGATTTCCTGTCGTTCCAGAGGTATAAATTATGTATGCTAAATGTTCTGCGTCGATATCAGCGCTATAAGTTGCGTCTGTATACCCATGCGTACTAACATTCATCACCTCCGCTGATGAAGCCATTGCGTTCATCTCTTCGGATAATTCAATGTCTGTCAGTAACAATTTAGCGCCAGAATCATCCAAGATATATTGAATGCGCGATGCTGGGTATTGCGGGTCCACTGGAACATAGGCCGCTCCTGCTTTTAAGATGGCTAGAATACTTACAATCATCCATTCTGAGCGCGTCATATGGAGTACAATCAATTGTTCTTGAGTAACGCCATATTTTTCATTCAATACAGCAGCTAATTGTCCACTTCGACGATCTAACTCCTCATAAGTCAATTCTGTTGTTCCAACTTTTAATGCAACTCTGTCTGGATATTGCTGTACCATCCGCTGGAAGCGTGAAACAATTGTTTCCTCTTTGCGATATCCAACATTTGTATTGTCTGCCTTTGACAACAAACGTTGCATTTCTTGCTCATCTACAATGGAAATATCTTCAACAAATACTTCTTTCTCAGTAGTTGTAATTGTACAAATGCGTTCCAACTGCTGAACCATTTTTTCTATACGTGTCTGTGCATACAAATCGGTATTGTACTCCAATTCCAATTGCAAGCCCTTATCTGTTTCCGTAAAAGAGAATGTAAGGTCGTATTTCGTATGGGAAGATGTAAATTCTAACTTCGAAAATTCAGGACCATTTTCTCTTTGTGATTGATTACTGGTTAAATGATCAAAATTCTGCAGTACCACCATAACATCAAAGAGTGGTGATCGAGACATATCTCTTGTTGGCTGTAGCTCTTCAACGAGTTTTTCAAATGGGAAATGCTGATAATCAAATGCCGAAAGTAATTGCTCTCGTTGCTCAGAAATCAGTGTTTTAAATGCCTTTTTTCCACTGATGTCGCAGCGAATTGGAAGCGCATTAATATAAAACCCAATTTGCTCCTGTAGCTGGCTGTTCTCCCTTCCTGAAACTGGGGTTCCAACAACAATATCATTCTGATTGCTCAGCTTCTTCAATAGCACCTTCACATTTGCCATCAAGCCCATGAAAAGACTTGCTCCTTCCTCTGTTGCTTGCTGCATTAGGGCTTTCGACAACTCTAATGGGAACGTATAGTGATACGTGTTTCCATTGTATGTTTTTAGCTCAGGGCGCAACTGATCCGTGGGTAGTTCCAATCGCGTAACACCTTCTGCGAACACTTCATTTTTCCAATAATCCAATTGTTCAGAAAGTACACTTTCCGATAGTTGATCACGTTGCCAAACCGCAAAGTCTTTGTATTGAATTGTGAGGCTATCTAGAGCATCAATATCACGATATGCGGAGATAACATCTTTAAATAGTACACCCAATGACCAACCGTCACTAATCAAGTGGTGCATGTTAAATGAAAGCACTTTTCTATCTCCGTAATGCAATAATTCACAACGCAACAATGGACCATTTTCAAGGTCAAAAGGTTGATTCCATCGTTCTGCCAAGAGCTCTTGAAGCTCTTTCGTTGGTGCTACCTGTTCTTCCGAAATACTCAATTGCATCTCTGATGGCTTTAGGACACATTGATAGGGTGTATTGTCTATTTCTCGGAATACCGTTCTCAAGCTCTCGTGGCGAGCAACGGTTCTATTTAGCGCTTGTTCAAGTCTTTCAACACTAAGTTCACCACTCACTTCAAAAGCGGCTGGCATGTGATACGCTTTAGATACATCTTCAAACTTTGTAAGTACCCACAAACGTTCTTGGGCAAACGATAGTGCAAAATGTTGCTCGGTTTGTTCAATTGTTTCAATCTTACTTTCTAGCTTTTTCCCCTTTGTATCGAGCAATTCTGCCTGCGTTTCGATCGTTGTATGTTGGAACAGTTCATTTAGGCTTAGTTCTTTTTCGAATTTACGCTGAATTAACGCCTTTAATCGTGTTGCTTTCAAGCTATGACCTCCCAGATCAAAGAAGTTGTGGGTAATTCCCATTTCATTGACTCCTAAAACATCTTGCCATATTTCAAGTAACTGCTCTTGTGTTGCATTTTTCGGGGCAACAACTTCTGTAGTTGCAACCATTTCAGGCAATGGAAGCTGTTTCTTGTCAACTTTACCATTGGCATTCAGTGGTATTTCGTCCAATTCTATGAAAAACGACGGAATCATGTACGCTGGTAATTTTTCCTGAAGATGTGCTTTAAGCATTGCTTCCGAAACCGAGCCTGTCGCACTGTAATACGCAAGAATCATTGGTTGATCAACCACTTCTTTCACTACTGCAACTGCTTGATGAAGACCTTCTACTTCTTCCAAATGGTATTGAATTTCGCCCAATTCAATTCGGAATCCTCTCACTTTCACCTGATCATCCATTCTACCAATGAACATCAGTTGTCCTGTACTTGTCCATTTTCCGATATCACCCGTACGGTATAGTTTTTTTCCTGGAACGAACGGGTTCTCAATAAACTTCTCCGCACTCAATGTTGGTCTATTGTAGTAGCCCTTTGCTACGGACTCTCCTGAAAGGCAAATTTCGCCTTCCACTCCAACTGGTTGTAACTGCATTTCCGAATTAAGGATATACGCATGTGTATCTCCTACTGGAACTCCAATTGGAATATCGTTAAAACGATCTTCAGCGAAGCGGTAACAAGTACTGTAGGTAGTATCTTCAGAAGGTCCATAGAGATTTCTCACCTCCATGTTCTTCCAGTCAAGAAGTTCTTTATAAACTTTAGGCACAGGTTCTCCTGCCATGTTCAGTGCTGCAACATTCGACCAGTCCATTTCCATGTCGAGCATGTTGCGAACTACAGAAGGAACCGTATTAATCAATACCTTTTTATCGCGACCAATAAAATTCGGAATTTCTACTCCAGATTCGATGATGCGAATCTTCTTACCAATAACTAGTGGAAAGAACATTTCGAATACAGACAAATCAAAGCAATATGATGTTCCGGCATAAAGGGTGTCAAAGTCTGTTGTATTAAACTCTTTTGCACACCACTTTAAGAAGGCAATTGCATTTCCATGTGTAATTTCAACCCCTTTTGGTTTTCCTGTGGATCCGGAAGTATAGATAAGATAAGCTGTATCCGTTTTGCTTGTTGCTTTTATTGATTCAAAATGATCACGTTCGTCCTGAGCAGTGTCCAACAACATTCCTTCGTATGAATCAGGAATAACTGTTTTTCCCTTTTCATCGGCGATGATAACCTCTAATTCGGCATCATCAATGATGTATTGAATGCGCTGATCTGGGTATTTAATGTCAATTGGAACATATGCTTTTCCTGACTTGAGAATTCCAAGTATTACTGGAACAATGGCCGTTGATCTCGACAGCATCACTCCCACCTTATTCCCAGGTAAAGACGCTACTTTATTTGCAACGGCGTTCGATTGTTTATCAAGTACTTCATAACTCAGTATTGTTTCCTCATCAAATACAGCTGTCTGGACTCCTAATTGCGAAAAATTAGCCTCCATCAACGCAACTATATTGGATTCACTATGCGTTTCAATTGCCTGGTTAAAGCTCGTAAGAATACGTTCTGTTTCAGATCCGTCTACACTGCGAATATCAGCCAATGAAACCGTGTCGTTTGTCATGACTTGATCTGTTACATAATCAAACAATCTGTAGAAGGCTTCTACTGTTTCTTGTTTGAACAACTTATCACGATATTCAATTGTTAGCCTGAAGCCTAAAACTGGGTCATTCACAAAACTGAAAGTCAGATCGAACTTTGCTGCAGGCGCTACACCATCATTTTGGCCTTGTTGCTTTGCATATGCTTCGAAATACTCCATGTTAAATCCATGTTGTTTTCTAAGCTCAATAGACCCGTCACTAATGGCATTGTTCTGAACGACCATCAAGATATCAAACAACGGATTTCTCGACGTATCTCTGTTTACTCCTAGTTCCTCGATAATGATATCAAGTGGGAAATCCTGGTATTTAAACACTTCCAGTGAATCTTGAGACATTGTTGTGAGAAAATCAGCATACGACTGTTCTTTTTCGAGCGATGATGCTAATGGAAGTGTATTGACAAACAATCCAATTTGATCTTCTAATTGACGATGCGACCTTCCTGCTACAGGTGTTCCGATAATAATCTCTTCTTGATTCGTCCATTTATGCAACGAAATGCTAATAACAGAACGGAAAAAATTGAATAGTGTCGTGTTATGTTGACGCGCAAAGTTCTCCATGCGCTCATACTTATCAGGATCGATTGTGAATTTCAATTGATGTCCTGAAAACTCATTGACATCTGATCGTGGGTAGTCAATTGGCAAGTTGATTGGCTCAACAGCATCTAACGATTTACTGTTCCAATAATTGCGTGCTTGTTCTCCGAACGTTCCATTGATGCGTTCATTCATCCATGCAACATATTCTTTGTACTGTACTTCAGGCATTTGGAGCTCTTTCAAGTTACCTTCGCAACTTTGCTTGTAGCTCTGCATGATCTCTTGAACCAATACTCCAGTAGACCAACCATCACTGATAATGTGGTGAATGTTCACCATCATGGCCCAACGTTCTTCTGAATATTTAAGGAGTTTGATTTTTAGCAGGGTTCCGCTTTCTAGGTCAAATGTAAAGCGACCAAAATTTCGAGATTCTCGTTTAACAGCAGCAACAAAGTCGTGCTCGAAAGAAATATCCGCAACCTCTATGCTAAATGTTGTATCCTCAGAAATTACCTGAACAGGTTCGTCATTAATTAATTGAAATGACGTTCTAAGGCTTTCGTGTTTTTGAATACTTCGTTGAATTGATCTTTCAAAATGATCGAGTTCAATTTTACCTTCCAGAACAAAGGTTTCAACAATGTTGTAGGCTTCATTTCCTCCGTCAAATTGACTCAATACCCAAATGCGTTTTTGCGCATTGGACAGGGGGTAATATTCCTGTTTTTCGATACCTGGGATTGATTCAATAGGCATCGTATTTTCTCTCGTTTCCGATAAAAAAACGATCACTTCCTCTTTATGTGCTCTAACCAGGTTGATCACGTCAGCTGGTAGGGATTTCACGTCCCCAATTAGCTTAAGTTGATCTCCAACAAGTTTAGGTGCAACATTGTGTGTTTTTAATTTTGCAATAATATCGAGTGCAATCATTGTCTGTAATAAGGTGGTTAAATGATAAGTTCGTCTTGTTCTTCGCATGCAGGTGCATTATCAACCCAGTTTAAGGTCTCTATATATGCTGCTTGCTGTTTAATTGTAGGTGTTTCGTAAAAATGTTTTAGGTCAATACGCGTGCTGAGTTCTGACTCAATGCGTGAGAGTAGTTTTATGGCTTTGATACTATGTCCTCCTGCTTGAAAGAAATCTGTGTTAATCCCAATAGTTTTATGGTCCAATACTTCTGTCCAGAGTTCATGCAATCGGCCTTCTAGTTCTGTTGTTGGAGGTTCAATTGGTTGTTGTTGATT
>CAJQOB010000216.1 GCA_905479845.1 uncultured Flavobacteriales bacterium | reverse complement strand
ATCGTAATTTGGAGTTGAATTGAACAGTACTTCGCAATATAGAAAACGAGATGTGCTATCCGTTAGGTAAAACTGGAAGGGTGTGGCAACATCTCCCTGAAGCTCAAAAAAGCTTCCAAAAACTCTGTCTTCTGGTCGAATAATAGTTTCATTCACGATATTGTCGGCTTTCAATTTGTGCTTGTCGATTTCGTCATTCGCACTATTCACGTAGTAAGACAAAGGTTGATTCATGTCCCAATAACGAATGTATGCCATTCCATTCAGTGGCCCCAAGTCGATTCTCTTGTGACAAGTTCCCGGCGCTTGATCTGGTGCGTTTGCCACTTTGTATAAACTGGATAAATTGAAAGTGTAGGAACAGCTATCGTTGTATTCGACGTAATTCGGTTCAGGTAATTCAAGCCTCAAATACGTTGGTGGTTTTGGCGTGTAAGTAGGTTCCGTACAAGAGCCTAAAACCAAAAGAACTATTATGACTGAGAGTACTTTCATTTTTCCGTTTCTTTTTTTTGTTTGATCACCTTAACCATTTTTACGCGTTTCTTATCGCTTGATTCAACGATAAGCTTAAGGTTTCCAGCAACAATAAACTCGTTGTTCATTAAAATTCTACCAGCGTTTTCGGTAATGAATCCTCCTAGTGAATCGGCAATACTCGTATAGACCTCAGAGTCCTTTTCGTCGATGTTCATAACCTTATAGAAATCAACTAAAGATGTCTTTCCTTCAAAAAGGTAGGTACTGTCGTCAATTTTGGTGTAGATAACTTCATCATCGTCGAATTCATCGGTAATGTCTCCAACAATTTCTTCCAAAATATCTTCTAGGGTAACAATTCCACTTGTGCCGCCATACTCGTCTACCACCATGGCGATGTGAAATCTCTTTTCTTGGAATTCTTTCAGTAAATCATCAATCTTTTTGTTCTCAGGAACGAAAAATGGTTTTCTGATCAAAGTACTCCAATCGGCTTTTTTCTCTCCAAGAAATGGAAGCAAGTCTTTA
Organism: uncultured Flavobacteriales bacterium; assembly: GCA_905479845.1. Lineage (GTDB taxonomy): Bacteria > Bacteroidota > Bacteroidia > Flavobacteriales_D > Crocinitomicaceae > UBA4466. Next base: position 14,206 of record CAJQOB010000216.1, on the reverse strand, counting down.
ATGAAAAGTACTCCTTCAATTTTATCAAAAGAATCTTGGTACACAGGAATTCGAGAGTGACCACATTCAAGGATTAATTCCATGACTTCATCAAACGGACTGTCAATATCAATTGCGTAAACGTCCATTCGTGATTTCATTATCTGGCGAACGTCCGTCCCACCAAACTTAACAATCCCCTCCAAGATCTTCTGTTTATCGTCTGAAACATCATCGTCTTTTGTCAAGGCAAGGGCTTGTTCTAGTTCTCCTGATGAAATCTTCACCTTACCATTTCCTCCACGTTTCTGAATGAATGATGATCCTCGAACAAGCATCGCTCTAATCCATGAGATAGGTGGGGTTCTATTTAAGTAGTAAAGTGCCCGAGCCATCATTTTGGAAAAGCCAAGTGCATTTTTGGTTGCATAGATTTTAGGGATAACCTCACCAAGTAAGAGTAATATTAGCGTGATTGCAACAACTTCAATTAAGAAGTGAGCAAGTTCATTGCCTTCATTAATCGGTGAGATGTTTGCATAAATTGTACTGGACAAGATGACAATTCCTACGTTGATAAAGTTGTTAACGATCAAAATCGTTGCAAGAAGTTCTTTCGGACGACTAAGCATCTTATTAACAAAGGATGCTTTTTTACCGTCGTCGTTTTTTACTTCCTCTTTATCGGATGGGCTCAATGAGAAGAAAGCAGCTTCCGATCCGGAAATTAATGCTGAAATGAGTAACAATAAAAGAAGGGCAACACTCGAAATAATTATACCTGTGGTGTTGAATCCGGCCAATTGTGCCCCTGAATTCGATATTTCATCGAGAACTAGGGGCTGAATACTCAGGGGGTCACTTGAAGTCATGAATAATAATTAAAACGGAAGATCGTCCGAGTCCTTGTTAATAATATCATCAACCTTACTCGGAGCATCAGGAGTACCTGATGACGAATAGGGTGCGCTAGATTGCGTTGTGTTTAGATCAGCTCGCGACAACATTGTCATTTCGTCACCAACGACCTCGGTTGTGTAGCGCGTGTTTCCATCTTTGTCTTGCCAAGAACGTGTTTTTAACTTTCCTTCGACATAGATTTTCTGGCCTTTTTTTAAGTATTTCTCAGCAATTTCAGCTAGACCTCTCCAGAGCACAATGCTGTGCCAATCCGTGTTTTCACGACGTTCACCAGTCGTTCGATCCGTATAAGTTTCAGATGTTGCAATCGGGAAATTAGCGACAACGGCTCCATTTTCGAGGTGTCTCACTTCAGGGTCCTTACCCAAATTTCCAATTAGAATAACTTTGTTAACGCTTCCTGCCATAATTTGATATTAAAGCAAATATACTTAAAACCTGAATTCAATTCTATATTCTAGCATAGATCAGGCTTAAATACTCAGGTTTAATGCATCAAAATTGATTATTGATTGGCTTCTTCCTCAAGATATCTATCGATGATTCTAGGCAGGGGATAATCTTGAATTTCCTCTCTGTTGATTGTGACGTAATCCGATCCTGACATTGTTGGTTCTGAATGAATATGATGGAAAACGGCAAAAATTCGTTGATGACTTAATATGTGTTTTTGAACTGATGAGGAAAATTGGATTTCCGCCAAAATCGATTTGGGCGTTTCTGTACTTTCTGTTTCAATTAGCGGAAATTGATACATGTTTTGCCAAATACCTTTTTCGGTTCTTTTGGTAATAATTGTTTTTTCCTCAAAAGAATAAATCAAATAGTGAAAATAACGATCACGAACTTTCGTCTTTTTCGATTTAACAGGACGCTCTTTAATTGTACCATTCTTAAGAGAGAGACAATGAACCTGAACAGGGCATTGTTCGCAATTCGGATTTGGAGCACAAATTAATGATCCCATTTCCATCATGGCTTGATTGTGAATTCCAGGATCGGCCTTTTCAATTAATTGATCAGCTAACAGTTGAAACTCCTTTTTTCCTTGAGTTGAGTCAATAGGAGTAGGTAAGTCAAATAGTCTACTCAGAAATCGATAAACATTTCCATCAACTACTGCACACCGTTCGTTGAAAGCGAAGGAAGCAATTGCTGCAGCCGTGTAAGTTCCAACTCCTTTCAGCTTGATTATCTCTTTATAGGTACAGGGAAACTTCCCGTCTAGTTCATTGACAACATATTTGGCAGAAAAATGCAGGTTTCTGGCTCTTGAATAATATCCCAATCCTTGCCAGTTATTTAAAACATCTTGTTCCGAGGCGTTTGCAAGATCTTGGATGGTTGGATACGTAGAAATAAACTTTAAGTAGTAATTCGTACCCTGTTCAATGCGTGTTTGTTGCATGATTATTTCAGATAACCATATGAAATACGGATTTTTCGTCCCCCTCCATGGAAGAATTCGGTGGTTTAGTCTATACCATTTGCCTATTAATAGATAAAAATCCGCCATTCAGGGAAAAATCAAAAAATTGTTGTGTAAAACTAAGGATAAAAACAAATTAGAAACTTATTTTTGAACGCTTTAAGCAAGGAAAAGAAAAAAATTATAGAGTTATGACAAAAGCAGATATTGTAGCAGACATTGTTGAAGAAACAGGATTAGAGAGAGTTGAGGCGTTGAAAGCGGTTGAGGCGTTTATGCAATCGATTAAGGGATCGTTAGCATCAGGGCAAAACGTTTACTTACGAGGATTCGGAAGCTTCATCGTGAAGGAAAGAGCAGAGAAAACAGGAAGAAATATCTCAAAGAACACTGCGATCATTATCCCAGCACACAATGTGCCAGCATTTAAACCTGCGAAAACATTTGTAGAGGACGTAAAGGATAAGGTAAAAGTTAAATAAGACTTTATTTCCAATTGGATTACAGAATTCAATCGGAATTATTATCTTTGCACTCCTGTCTAAAAGCAGGGGTGTTTTTTTTCACTCTAGTGAAGGAAACTTGAACGAAGAAGTTAAATAGAAAAAAATATACGATTATGCCAAGTGGTAAAAAAAGAAAAAGACATAAGATGTCTACGCACAAGCGTAAAAAAAGACTTAGAAAAAATCGTCACAAGAAGAAGAAATAATCTTTTTCGAAACGTACTTGTGAAAACTTAGTGGTTGAGATAACTACTAAGTTTTCTTTTTATTCATATAAATTAAGCTTTCGTGAGTTTAGAATTAATAGTCGATGCCAGACGAAATGGCATTTGGCTTGCTCTGCTCGATGACGGTAAGCTTATTGAGTTGCATGAGGAACAAGGGAATGCAGAATTTGCCGTAGGTGATATTTACCTCGGTCGTGTTCGTAAAATTGTTCCTAGTTTAAATGCCGCTTTTGTAGATGTGGGATACGAGAAAGATGCCTTTTTGCATTATCTCGATTTAGGTCCACAGTTCAATTCACTTAATAAGTTTAGTCGCGATACATTGCGGAACAAGCAAAATGTAGCAGATTTGCTATATTTTAAATCGGAGAAGGATATTCCGAAAGACGGAAAAATTAACGAAGTCGTTTCTTCTTCAGCACCAATTTTGGTGCAGGTTGCAAAAGAACCAATCTCCTCAAAAGGTCCAAGACTTTGCGCTGAGATCACTTTAGCAGGTAGATACCTTGTATTAGTACCTTTCTCGAATAAAGTTTCCATTTCTCAAAAAATTAAAGACTCTGAAGAACGTAAACGTTTGAAAGAAGTCGTGATGGGAATCAAGCCAAAGAATTTTGGTGTAATCATCAGAACTGTTGCCAAAGGCAAAAAGATCGAATTAGTAGATCAAGATCTGAGAAACTTAATCGAGAAATGGAAAGTAATGCACGAGAACCTCAAAACGGCTAAGCCGCCGTCAAGAGTGCTCGGGGAAATGGATAAAACATCCACAATCCTTCGTGATTTACTGAACGCAGACTTCACAAATATTCATGTGAACGATCCAACTCTCGCTGCAAGCATTAAGGAGTACGTCTCTGGAATTGCCCCAGGCAGAGAGAAGATGGTGAAGCACTATGATGGGAAAAATGCAGTTTTCGAACGTTTCGGTGTAAACAAGCAGATCAAAGCGCTTTTCGGTAAAAAGGTTCCATTGCCAAGTGGTGGTTATCTTATTATTGAGCACACTGAAGCTATGCACGTAATTGACGTGAATAGTGGAAATCGTAAAGGAGCAAGCGGACAAGAAAGTAACGCCCTTTCAACGAATATGGAAGCGGCCAAAGAAATTGCACGTGTTCTCCAATTGAGAGACATGGGAGGGATTATCTGTATCGATTTTATTGATATGCATGATCGCGCCAATAACAAAGACTTGTTCAATACGCTGAAATCGGCAATGAGCAATGACCGCGCGAAACACAATATTATTCCACCATCGAAATTTGGAGTTGTTGAAATTACACGTCAGCGTGTACGTCCGGAAACGGATATTACAACCTCAGAGAAGTGTCCAACGTGTAACGGAACTGGCGATGTTCAAGCATCCATCTTGTTTGCAGAAGAAATCGAAAATAACTTAGATTATCTTCTCGGAACGAAAAAGGAAACCGGATTAACCTTAAATGTACACCCATATTTGGAAGCATACTTCAAGAAAGGATTTATTTCCAAACAAATGAAATGGTTCTTTAAATACAAGAAATGGGTTCCCGTTCGTGGAAATTCAGCGAATCACCTGCTGCAGTACTCATTCGTTAACAAAAAGAACGAAGAAATTACACTTTGACAAAGTCAGAGCGTAAATACACCCTGCTGGAAGCCAAAGCGCGATTAGAAGCGCTTTGTGCTTACCAGGAGCGTTGCTCATTCGAGCTCATCAAAAAAATGAACCAGTGGGGAATTGATCGCGAAGATCAAGACAGACTCCTCGCAGAACTTATCTCAACAAATTTCTTAAGTGAAGAACGTTTTGCTGAGGCTTTTGCTTCTGGTAAAATGCGGATCAAGCGTTGGGGGAAAATCAAAATTCGAATCGAACTCAAAAAGAAGATGATCTCGAATTATTCCATCGATAAGGCTTTGAAAGGAATTGATCTAGATGAATACTGGAACAATCTTATTCACCTAGCAGAGAGAAAGTGGGAGTTAATCGCCAAAGAAAAGGATCTCTTCAAACGGAAAGGAAAACTCTACCGATTTCTAGCTACTAAAGGTTATGAAGCGGACTTGATCAAAGATGCAGTTGAGCAGGTTAGTAAATAATGATCTTTTCCTGAAGTTTAATCGTATCGCCAAGGTAGTTCTCGTAACTGACTTCAATTGTATAAGCGCCAACCGCTAAAATTGGACTCGTCACTTCGTAATTCTGTTTTACTACGGACTCCATTATAACAACCCTTCCTGCCATATCAACGATTCGATATTCAAACGTGTCCACCCGACTGTCTCGAATGCGAAACTGAATTGGACTTCCTTGCTCCATCGGATTTGAAAACACAATCAGTTCCCTTCCGTTACGGGCAGAATGAATTACCTCTTGAAAATCGAATAGGAAGAGACCATTCTTCCGATCAGAAACAATGATTCTACCAGAAGGTAATTCAGGGTAGATACCCCAAGCTCCTCTCATGGTGAAAGGACCTTCTTCTTCTGGATGCGTGTCGAAATGTGCAACTTCCCGAGGAGGAAGCTGACTCAAATCATATATTCTCAAGCCTTCATTGTAATAGGCAACGTACGCAAATCGATTGCTCAAAACGATGTTGTGTGGAACACTGTTCTCTTCGAAATTGGTTCCAAAATAACTTTGAATCGTGAGCTCATTGTTCTGGACTTCACAGTACTTTAACTTCTTTCCATTTGTCTCATCAGCAAAGACATATTTCAAACCGTCTGGAGATAACCACCCTTGATGATTGTATCCTTGCTCTTGGTAGATGTCCATGTTTTGAAGGAAAATTGGAGCTGTGGGGTTCGTAAAATCATATACGCGCAGTCCATCAAAACCGCAATTTAAGTAAGCGATGTTGTTGCGAACGTAAGCGTCATGAACTTCAGGAATGTCATTGGGACCTGTATAAATCAAACTTGGGTTCAAGGGATCAGCAAGAGAGTATACACGCATTGAGGATGGAGAAAGTAAAGTCCCACCTGACGATCCACTTACAGTACAAGCGTACATCAAGGCACTAACTGTATCAATGAAAATGTTGTGAGCGCGCGCAATCGTCACAGAATCATTCACAACCAAAGAAACTGAATTGGGCAGGTTGGAAACATCAATGATTTGCAGGCTGCTGATTCCTTCATCGCAAACACCATAGATGTAGTTCTGATATGTTTTGAAATCGCGGTGAACAACAGAAGGGCTGGCAAAATTTCCTTTTACGAAAGCAACATCTTGAAATTTACCATTGTCATCGATCTGAAAAAAATGAGTTCCTTCGGTCGAAGCTGCAATAGCATATTCTTTACTATTATGGACAAATCCCCAGCATTCATTGTATCGCATTCCTAATGAATTCACCATTAAAGAATCTGCTGACCACTGATCCAAGAATTCGATGTTTTTCGAATCTTGACCAAAAAGAATGGTCGGAAATAAAAGGCAAATGAGAATGCGGAGCATGAATCTTCCAAAAATTGTTAATGTAAAGATAGAACAAAGACTAGAATTATGTTCCGCTACATCGTCATTTGGTATTAATACTTATTTTAGCGACACGATAATCGAGAGAAGTGTCAGACGCTATAGTAATTATACCAACATACAACGAAGAAGACAATGTGGAGCGCATGGCTGAAAAGGTCATGTCACTGGAAAAGGACTTCCATATTCTCTTCGTGGACGATAATTCACCAGACCAAACAGCGACCATCATCAAACGATTGATGGACAAGTACCCTGGTCGTATTCACATAGAAGAACGCGAGGGAAAATTAGGTTTGGGAACGGCGTATATCCACGGTTTTAAATGGTCATTGCGCAACGACTACAATTATGTTTTTGAAATGGATTGTGATTTTTCACATAATCCTGATGACTTAATTCGATTGTACAACGCTTGTCATGTCGATGGCGCCGATGTAAGCATTGGTTCTCGATATGTAAAAGGAGGGAAGGTTAGTAACTGGCCCTTGAAACGTATTTTGATGTCGTACTTTGCGAGTGTGTATGTCCGAATGATCCTCTGGATCGGAATTAAGGACACAACGGCTGGCTTCAAATGCTACCGCAGAGAAGTTTTGCAGAAAATAAATTTGGACGGAGTAACATTTAAAGGATACGCCTTTCAAATTTGTATGAAATATGCCGCTAAGAAGCACGGTTTCAAAATTACAGAAGTGCCTATCACTTTTGTTGATCGTGTTTACGGAGAATCTAAAATGAGTACTGGAATCTTTAAAGAAGCATTTTTCGGAGTTTGGAAGATGCGTGGAATGAAACTATGAAGTCAACAATCCTCAAATCAGGAACAATTGTAAACGAAGGAAAACAGTTTGTTGCTGATATCTTGATCAAGAATGGTCGAATTGAAAAAATCGCTTCGACAATTTCGAATGAATTTAATGCTGAAGAAATTGATGTAACAGGTAAATTAATTTTGCCAGGATGCATCGACGATCAGGTACACTTTCGTGAGCCAGGTCTTACGCATAAAGGAAATATTCAAACTGAATCCAGAGCAGCCGTTGCTGGAGGTATTACTTCATACATGGAGCAACCAAACACCAAGCCTGCAGCAATTACGATTGAGGAACTGGAGAAGAAGTATCAGAGAGCGAGTGAAGTATCTATCGCGAACTATAGCTTCAATATGGGAGCAACCAACAACAACCTTGAAGAGCTGAAAAAGGTGAGTAGAAGAGATGTTGCTGGAATAAAAATATTCATGGGGTCCTCTACTGGAAACATGTTGGTGGATGCCAATGAAACGTTGGAGGGAATCTTTCAATTGGATCATCAGTTGATTACGCACTGCGAGGATGAGGGAACAATTAGAGCTAATCTAGAAGCGGCGAAAGCGAAATATGGAGAAGATATTCCAATTAGCATGCACCCAGTTATTCGAAGCGAGGAGGCGTGTTATTTGAGTTCATCTGCTGCAGTTGATTTAGCGAAGAAGCACGGAAGCCGTTTGCATATCTTCCATATAAGTACAGCAAAGGAATTGGAGTTGTTTGATAATTCTATCCCATTGGAAGAAAAGAAGATTACTGCGGAGGCCTGTATCCATCACTTGTGGTTCTCGGATGAGCAATACGATGAGAAAGGGACATACATCAAATGGAATCCAGCAGTGAAAAAAACGAGCGATCGTGATGCGATTTTCCAAGGTGTACTTGACAACAAAATTGATGTGATCGCAACGGATCACGCTCCTCATACAATAGAGGAGAAAGAAAATAAATACTTAACAGCTCCGTCTGGAGGTCCATTGGTGCAACATGCCCTCATGGCAATGCTCCAAAAAGTGGAAGAAGGTAAAATTACCATCGAGCGAGTGGTGGAAAAAATGGCGCATGCTCCAGCGGTTCTATTTAGAGTTGAAGAGCGTGGTTACATTCGTGAAGGCTATTTTGCTGACTTGGTTGTTGTTGATCCGAACAAGGATTACATGGTGTCTAAAGAAAATGTTCTTTACAGTTGTGGATGGTCTCCATTCGAAGGTGTGAATTTCTCTAATAGTGTCGATATGACATTTGTAAATGGAAACCTTGTTTACAAGAATGGTTTGGTCATAGATGGAACAACAGGAAGCCGACTTTTATTCAATAGATGATACGTATTGCTGCCATATCATTATTAATTCTGATTGCTTCTTGTTCGCGGAGTATAGAACGCGTTCCAGCTCCAAAGGGATTGGTTCCGAAAGATAAAATGGTAAGGGTGGTCAAAGACATGATGATTCTTGAATCGCACATCCAAGCGAACTATGGTCAGGTTTCGATGTATTACAAGGTAATGCAGCGTTCAGGGGATTCGTTATTGGAAACGTTCAATCTCGATCGCACATCTTATGAAGCTTCAATGGACTATTACGGTTCACGTCAGGATGAGATGCAAGCGATTTATTCCGAGTCTTTGGAGTTGATGAATGAAGAGTTGGGTGAATTGGAGTCGGAGTAGATCAGGCTTTCCCTTTCCAAGATTTCATATACTTCCAATTCCGTGGCTTCCCTTCTGAGATCCATTCCAGCGCTTGAATGATTCGTTTATCCCTAGTTGTCTCTGTTTTTGCATCTGAAACCCACTCAGCATATTCATTTTGCTGCGTAGGACTGAATACTTCAAATTGATTGACAAGATTGTCTTTGGATAAGGCCTCCATGAATTCAGGATGAACTGGTAGCTTTTTTGTCGGGGCTGATTTTCGAACTACTTGCTTCACACCTTGGTCGTGCAATTGCATGGCTTCTTGAAGGTATTCGGCGAGGATTTCTTCTGATGGAAGTTGATCAATACTTATGATTTTCCCAAAATTCCCCATTCCTGTTTTCTCTCCTTTGATGAATACCTTATGATCATCCGACATGTGTTCGGCTAATCCAAATCCAAAAGTGGCGTGTTGTTTGAAGCCAGCCATATAAACCAAATTCGATCCTCTGTAAACGAAACAAGGGAAATTCCATTTGATTTTTTCTTCAATCACGGGACAATTTCGGTGAATCAATTCACGTAAATGAACCAGTATTGGCTGAGCGAACTCTTCGCAATCCGCAATGTATTCATCAAATGTTGGCTTTACTTTCATCAATCGTAATTGTATCCTTCCAATTCTTCTTCGTTCACATTCAAACCTAGACCAAGAACAATACGGTTAACGAAGTTGAAATAAGAAATCACCAGTGTGGCGTCGAGAATAGCTCTGTCTTTCAAGCCAAGATCCTTCAACTTTTGAATAGATTCCTCATTCTGGTGATTCGGATTTTTAGTTAGCTCTTTTGCATAATGGCAGAGTTGCATATCCACTTCTGAAAGGTCTAATTGAGAATAGTCCGCTTTGAGCTGTTCTATCTTTCCTTCGTCTTTCCAGTAGTGATTTACGGCTGCAGCATGATGCATTTGGCAATAATCGCAATCATTGTTTTTTGAAACAACAACGGCCATCATCTCACGTTGAACTCTTCGGAGAGGTGACTTTCCAAACATGATTGTCATGTACAAATCCATGTGGTTCACAATTGATTCTGGATTCAAACTTTGGATCATATGGACATCGGCGAGTTTGCCTCTTGATTCGATCAGTCCATCATAAATTTCTCGTAGTTTTCCTTCTGAATCGTTGTAAGAGGTAACATCAATATAAGCCATAAATCGTATCTTACATTATTTCTTTCTGCTCGGGTTGTTCTTCACAAAGCTCGACCAACTTGAATTAGAAGCCTTGTTGTGTTCTCCAACTCCTTTGGAGAAATGGTGACATATTGCCACGCCAAGTCCGTCTGTCGCATCGAGATATTTGGGCATTTCCTTAAACTTTAAGAGTTTCTGCAGCATGATTGCTACTTGTTCTTTTGAGGCACTTCCAGATCCCGTAATTGCCTGTTTGATTCGGCGGGGAGTGTATTCTTCGAAAGGTACATTGTGTAAGAGAGCTGCAGCAATCGCCACACCTTGAGCTCGACCCAATTTCAACATGGACTGTACATTCTTTCCAAAGAAAGGAGCCTCAATAGCCATTTCATCTGGTCGATATTCTTGAATGAGTCCATCCAATCTGTCGAAAATCCGTTTCAATTTATCAGGGTGATTTTGGAGTTTTCTTAGCTCAATAATTCCGAAATTCAGCATCTCCACCTTCTTTCCCTTGACATGAATTAATCCATATCCCATCACCGTTGTACCGGGGTCTATTCCTAGAATTATTTTATCTTCAACCATTAAAATCTCTTCGTTGCTTAAAACTAACAAAAAACAATCTGTAATCTTCTTTTTCATTAAGTTGATCCTGTTTGCAGCAGTTGGTTATTTGATCTATTCTCAGCTAATGGGAATCGAATCGGAAAAGTGGGATGATTTCTCTATTAAAAGACCCTTTTCACTGGCTGTGGCTATCGTGTTGGTTATCCCAAATATGTGGATGGCATTCATGAAGTGGAAAATTACGCTCAAGCTTCTTGAAATTGATCACGATAAAAAGCGAAACGTTCATTCTTTTTTTGCTGGATTGGTTACTGGGATGCTGACACCAAACATGGTCGGGAATTTCATTGGGCGACTCTATTACTTTGAAACGCGACATCGTGGAACAATCACGTTCTTAACGCTGGTGTCGAATTATGCACAGCTTTTGGCAACGGTGTTCTTTGGAATGATTGCCACATTTGTAGCGGGGGAGGTGTATCAACTAGGGGATAGTTGGCAAGTGATGTCTGTGTTTGTTACTGGAAGTATCGTAGCGTTTTTTTGCTACTTCTTTATTGAGCTAGCATTGAAGTGGTTCAAGCGATCCAGATTTTTGAAAATTAGTCGGGCGATATTAAAGGAAAACCCGATGTATCGTTGGAAGATGATATGGTGGAGCACCATGCGTTTTATGGTATTTACGCTTCAGTTTTCGTTGGTTTTACATGCTTTCGGAGAGTCTTGGTCCATCGAATTGATTTTAGCAATTTGGCAAGTGTATTTCATTACCATTATGGTTCCCTCTTTATTTTTGGGGAAACTTGGAGTGAAGGAGTTCATTTCTTTAGGAATCTTAGGAGCGTTAGGATTGAACGATTTTGCGATTGTGTTCTCTTCTCTGATTATTTGGTTTGTCAACTCCATGGCACCTGCACTGTTAGGGTTAGTAATCTGTGATCGTCCGGAAAAATGAGCAGTGTTATCGGATATCTAATTGTTTATTTCATCTTAATCGGTGGAGTGATACTTGTTGGTTTCTTACTCCATTTGAAAAAATCGAAGTCCCCCACAGTTCGCAGTAGAATTCCTATTGGTGAGATTACCGTTCTGATTCCGTTTCGCAACGAAGAAAAGCGTTTGACTGACCTCTTGAAGAGCATTTTGAATTCGAAATTACTACCAAATCGGTTCATTTTTATTGATGATCATTCTGAAGATAACTCTGTGAAGTTGATCGAAGAACACTTGTTGAATTTGCCCTTTGAGATTTTGAGCTTGCCCAAAGAAGTATCCGGAAAGAAGAGAGCATTGCGTGAAGCTATTAAAATCTGTAAAACGAATTACATTCTCACTCTGGATGCGGATGTTTCGTTCGACCCTATTTATTTTGAATCAATTGAATCATTGGAAGAAGCAGATATGTACGTGCTGCCAGTGGTGTTGAAAGGGAATACAACCACAGAGTTGTTTTATGAACTTGATGTTGCATTGGCGAATGCTTTGAATGTTGGTTTGTCTGGTTGGTCTCGACCGATTTTTTCAAGCGGTGCCAATTTCTTGTTTAAGAGAGAAGTTTTCAATAAAGTTGATGACTTAGAATCGCACGTTCACATGGCGAGTGGAGACGATACCTATTTACTTCGAGATTTTAGGAAGAACAAAAAGGATGTCCGATTGGAGTCAAATTTAGATTTGGCAATTTCCACAGAAACACCTCACACGTTTAAGGAGTTTATTGACCAACGTCTTCGCTGGGTCGGCAAAACAACTGATATTGGAGATTCATTAGCAACCTTGTCAGCAACTGGGCAATTTGCTTTTGCGATAGCCTTTTTTGCGCTGCTGATTTACTTATTGACATCAGGGAATTGGTTTCCAGCAGCAATCTTGTTTTCTGTAAAAATTGGATTGGACCTCGTTTTCTTTTTCCCATACTTCAAGCGAATTAAAAGAATTAAAACGTGGTGCTTAATTCCCATTTACGAGATCGCATTCCCTTTGTATTCTCTACTGTTGGGGATTCTGATGATCGGTTATCGTCCAAAGTGGAAAGGGAGGTCAATTCAAGCTTAACAACTCCATGTTTATCTCAAAAGATTCACATGACCTGTATGTTCCTCGCGTTCTCCCGTGTATGGATTTTTTAGTCGTATCTTCCACACATACGTTCCGGTTTGAGCATACGCACCATTGAATGTACCATCCCAGCCAATGGATAAATCATGACTTTCCCAGATTAGTGTTCCCCAGCGATCGAAAATGAAGATATCTGCATCGTATTCATCGGCTCCTAGAATTTCGGCTTTCCATATATTATTAAACTCATTACCATCTGGCGTAAATGTATTCGGAACGTAGCAAATTATTTCGTGTTTGACTTCTATCATTCTCATGATCGTATCTGTGCATCCGAAATCATTTAAAACAGAAAGCGTTACAGGGTAATTACCTGGTGCCTCTTCTGGGAAGTAGAATACAGGATTTGATAGAGTACTTTGGGAAGGGGATGATCCAGGACTGTCCCATTGGAGAGCGGTAACATCCCATGAAGACAGGTCTTGCATATATGCTGTAGACTCAAATGTGTTTAATTCATTTGGGTTGAAATCAAAATTGGCTATTGGAGAAGGGTAGACTTCCACTATATTTTGAAAGGTGTCAATAAAACTACACCCATCCGTGCTAATAACATTCATGATCACGTTATGAAGCCCTAGGACTGTCAAAGTAGCTTCTAATGAGTTGATACCGGAAGTGTTCGAGGAAATGTTTTCTGGAATGATTTTCCAAATCGTTTGTTGGATGATATTGGGGTCTGTTGACAAGTTCGAGAAGGTGAAGATGGAAGGAGAGCATCCACTATTGAAATCTGAATCAGTATTGGGCTCTAATCGCTCAAAAGTACTAACGTTAACACAGGCTGTATCTGTTTCTCCACAAAATTCGGTGACCTCTATGCAGTAATTCTGAATGGGATCTACTGCGATTATCCCCAGTTGAGGATCATTCGTTCCTATCGAAGCGTTGTTAGTTGTCCAGTTGTATGTGTACGGGCCTGTTCCTCCAAAAGCTATAACGACTAATTGAACGGAGTCATCTGGACATACAGTAAGGTCTGGAGTAAGCGAAGTTATTTCGAAACTCTCAGGATCACGAATCGTATCGGAAATAAAAACTACGCAACCATTCGCATCTGTGACAATACACTCGTACACACCTGCAGATAAGTTGGTGACGAGGTTCGTATTGATAGATGAATGTAGCCATTGATAGGTGTAAGTAGGAGTTCCGTTAGTTACGGATAACTCGATAAAACCGTCATCTACACAAGCTGCGTCTTGCCTGTCAGAGATGGAGACTATCATTCCTGGTATTTCTTGAATATCCGCTTCCAATACGCAGCTTAAATCACCAGAAATAGTGCACTTATATATTCCTTGACTAAGATTTGTTGCTAATGAGTTTGTTTGAG
>CAJQOB010000215.1 GCA_905479845.1 uncultured Flavobacteriales bacterium | reverse complement strand
TTACTACGTGAGTCGAGAGAATTATTGCGGTTGTCACCTAGAAGAAATATCTCACCTTCATCGAGCACCATTGGACCGAAATTATCCATTGTCCATTCTGATGGAAATTGTTCATGCACTTTAAAGTGGGGATCGTCGATTATCTGTCTTGCTTGAAAATTTGCTGGGATGTCGTTAAGTGGAATAGCTAAAATTACGGAGTCTATGTAGTCAATAGTTCGTCCTAAATATTCCACTCCATCCAGTTTTCTAATCTTGAAAGATGAATATTGAGGAACAACATAGTTATGTTTGACATTTAGAGTTTTATCAACGTTTTCACTATTCACAAATAAGTCGCCATTAATAATTTGAACAGTATCTCCCGCGATACCGCAAAGTCTATGAGTGAATGTGCTGTGTCCAATAAATGGGTCCTCGGCTTCATAACAAACGAAGTCAAACCGTTCATATGAGACCCAATTGCTCACGAATATGTAGCTGTTGGGTTCGATCCCTGGTGAATTGCCACTGGTCGGAGTTTGGTAAAACTGTAGTCCACCAGAAATGCGCAACACCGCGTACATAGAAAGGAGCACAGCACAAATAATTCCGAATCGAATTAACAGTTTATTCTTCTTCATTTAATTTCCTCACTAGTCGTTTTAAAATCACAATCTGCCCTAAGTGATAGTGCATGTGTTCAATGATTCCATGAATGTTCCGGTAATAACTTCCGTACTTCTCATCTGTGAAATCCTCTTTCAATTTTTCATCTGAGAATCCTTCAATTAAAACTGCCGCCTTTTCAACGTTGTCCCAAGCAGAGCGCTGAATATTTTGCCACTCGAACTCAGATGATAACTGAGGACACAGAAAACTCAATTCGTCTTTTGACGTCAGAGCTTTTCCTTCCAATACATCTAACAACGCGTTTATATAGTAGGTTGTGTGATATGTTAATACTGCGATCGTATTGAATTCATCGATTTGAGTCGTGGCTTCTTTCCACGAAACATCTGAGAGGACATCTTTTAAATTCGTTGTTGTCCAGTTCCCACCAAAGTGAATGTCGCGTAAGTGTTTTGCTGTTTGCTGGGTGAGGGTCATGAAATAAATATACTTATTCTGTCAAAGATGGATACCAAATGCGCTTGATTTCCTTTTGCTCTGCCTCACCGTCTTGATTTACATAAATGAAGTAGCCTTCATCGATCAACTCTTGCATTTTTTCTGAAGATGGAATGGTGTTATAGGCGGTGCAATTTGCATGAAACATCAATTCTATGGGGTGACTAACGTTGAATACAATGACCTTTTCTTCATCGCCGATGTTAGTGGAAAGGTCAATAATGTCCTTTTGCCATTTCGGAGTTTCGACAGTTTGAAAAGGTTTCATGCGCTCAATGGTGAATCGAATAGGTAGTCCGATTAGCAGGACAATTCCAACAATTGGAATCCAGCGTTGCTTAAATCGTGTTCGAAAATGAGCTAAGTAGTTGACGAATAAAGCGAGCACAAGAAAGACCGCAGGAGCTGTGATAATAGTGTAGCCTTGCATTTTCGTTGCTGCGATAGAAAAGAAAACATAGGGAACTGCTATCCAAATAAAAAGTGACCAGTATTTCCAATTCGAACGTTTCCGAATGGTCTTAAATGCGAACCAAATCAATGGCAGATAAATCAACTCTCCATAATTGATACGAAGCATTGTAAAATGGTAGTACCAGGGTTGAGCTTCAACTTCAATTGTCTCAAAAAGGTGTTTGGTGTTGAAACTACTTTCCCAGGCAGCCTCTAAAGGGAACTGTGAATGAATGTAAAGTTGCCAAGGCAATGCTATTGCAGCAACTGTGAGAACTAGAATCAATCCGTGAACAATAATTTCTTTGAAGCTGAATTGTTTCGAATGGAGAATGAATGCTCCCCAAATTGGCAATACAATGAGGGCAGGAAGCCACTTGGACAAGATGGCTAACCCTATCGCGATTCCGCACAGAACATTGATCCACATAGATTTCCGTTGGGCAAATTCCCAAGCCAGATAAGCGGACAATTGAACGAAAAACAGGAAAAATATATCGACATGATCCGTAGTTATTCGACCACTGGAGATTTCAAGGATCAACCCATTGGTGGCATAGAAAAATGCTGACAGTAACCCAATTCTGCGACTAAATATTTTTTTTCCGAACTGATAAGAAATGATTGTTCCAAGGGAGGTCAGCAAGATGGAAGGAATTCGAACGGCAAAACTATTCACTCCAAAAAGAGCTAAACTTGATATGATTCCCCATAAAGCAACTGGTTGTTTATGAACCCAGATGTGATTGTAAGTCCACATTTTGTAGTCGTATTCCAAAATGGGATTCTCGAAAAGGGTCGGAACCAAGGGGTGATTTAACATGTTCTTAGCAACCAGCGCATGGTAACGTTCATCCCATGGATGCAAAAACATATCTGAGGATATGTAAACTTTCAGCAGTAAGCCGATCAATACGATTAGTCCGATTGAAAGCTTGTACTTCTGATTTTTGAACGACCGCCAAGATGCCCAAACCGAAAATGCAATTACGACAAGTACAATGGATCCAAGAAGTGGGGAATTAGTCAGTAGTCCTTAATTATTCAGATTAAGATTACAATGTACGAAAATGCACTTTTGTGGGAATACTTATCTTACTAGAATGAGCGAGGAATATAGTTTTGATAACCTGAACGCATGTAACGACCGCGTCCATATTTCTTATTCTTCTTCGGAGGCTCATCTGAATACAATAGGACGAGGAGCGCCCAAACAAAGGGTATCAACCAGACTAGAACAATTTGAATACGTATGGTGTGCTTAAGTAATCGCTTGGATCGAAGCAATTTTCGGGTTGCAAAAATGTTCAGAATAAATGCAATACTCAGAATTACGATTGTGTAAATCATTCGCCCTCACCAAATTCGAATTCCTTAATATTTGGGGTGAAATGATCGCCTTCCCACTTTAAGTTGAGGGTGTGAATAGTCGCTTTGGTCCAATACAATTCATCATTCAAGTACTCGCCCTGCTCACGCTCATACCTTACGATCCCGTCCCAACCATGTTCATCATCTGGGAAGATCACTTCTTCTGTATACCAGAATGCTCCTGCGTCGGAAACACTTACAAGTTGTAATGCCTCAATCAGTCGTTCGCCACTATCAAATAGGTATATTTTACCTCCATCAACACCACAAGCTTCTGCGAATAGATTGATGCAAAGGATATTGTAAACACCGTCCAAACCTCGATTGTTTGAAGCTTCGATGTAGAAAGCATTTGTGTTCAAATCCGACTCGTGTCCATAGTATTCGCCGTCTGCACGAATCATGCGCGTTCGAACTTTGTAATCAACGTATTCGTAGTCGTCCGAATTTCGATTAATACCCGCCATTGTTACCAGGAACAGAACATCGTCTCGTCGAATGTGGTCCAATGCAATCAATCCGCCAAGAATATATCCCGTTTTGCGTCCAATTTTCACCTTGTACCAGTTCCATTCAAGACCGTTCATTTTTGCCTTTTCGTCGCTTTTTTGAATGATTTTTATTTCGGTTGCGATCTCTAAGGTGTCAATTGCTTTAGATGAAGACGATGGGCCTGATCTGAATACTACGTTGTCTCCGTAGAGCAATTCAGTGCTTCCTTCTTCGAATTCGTAATAAGAACTAACGATGCGTTGGTCTTCGTATTGAGCGAAGGCGGAAAGTCCAATAATCAGTAAGGAAAAAAGAGAAACAATGCGATTTAATTTCATGGCGTTTGATTTTGGTAACCGTGAAATTACAATTATTGAACCAAGAAAAGTAGGGTAGGAATACCAAAGAAGAAGTTTACCCCAGAATTTGATAAATGACAACGGAAGCAACTCCTTCTTTCTTGAGTTTTTTGGAAGTTTCCAAGTCAATTAGTTTGTCGTTCTTAGAGACGATTGCTAATAAATGATGACCCCTCAGTTTATACTCAACGAGATGAACGTTCATATGCTCCAATTTCAAACAATCCTTGTAAATTGTCTGACCTAGTTTCTTTTACTACATGCTCTGTACTTGCATCTATAATCGTACAAAAATAAGATCTAATTCTGCAGATACTGACCAAGGTCGACCTTCACCGCTCTTATTAACGTCTAATAGGTCAAAAGACACTTCTTGGCTAGTGGCGGTTTGATCATTGTAACTTATAGTTAAATTGAAGTCGTCCGGACGCATGTACGGTCCGCCAGTAGAGGCATCCAAATTACCTGACAACAGAAAGTCTCGAGTGATAATTTCTATGAATCTACCACCGAATGGGTTATCAAAGAATTCGTGAGCACCAAAGATCCTTCTCCGAATTATTCGTTTGAAATTGAATAGGTGTGTGTGATTGTCACGTGTTTGTTTGTAAGGATCTTTGTACCCATTTACTTCTATTCTCACACCGTATCGGGCATGAAACATATCTCTTCCTTCTGGAGGGATGCCGGATGGATTATCAAATGTTACATTAAACGTAACTTTTAGTTTGACTGTTGTGCTTCGAAGTATGGATTGTCTCTCGATTACTTCTAGTACAGGTTTACTGATTGATTTTACAATGGACATAATATATGGTTTTAGTTAAAAAATTAGCAAGTAAGCAGGCACAAAATCGTCTGTGCTTTTGCTTCATGTTTAATGATGATTTCCCATCTAATTGCTAGGAAATCAAACGTGTTAGGTATTGATACACTACAAAGCTAGAGAAAGGTGAAGCGGGATTTTAGCAGGGAATCCACCAAAATAGAACCAAGGGTTTTCCCTTATTTAATAGACTATTGAGAATGGTGTCTTCCCGTGAGAGTTCCATTATAACCAGCCTCCTGATGGAGATCTTAGGTACCAACGGGAATATACAGCGACAGATTTGGAATATGAGAAATATATGGAGTGTATAGAATGAATCTCTTCTCAAAGAGCAGAAGGGAATAAGGGACTATTAATATTTGAATATTGGTATTATTATTGTATATTTACGTGTAATCAAGAGTAAAATTACAATTATGAATACAGGATCGGCATCAAAAGGGCGTGGTAAAACAGGAGTTAGTGCAATTGCTACAGTGAAAAGTAGTGTACGTCCTAGTAAGTTAACGAAGTTTTCGCCTGCTTGGGTTGTTGTCAATTCTAAAGACGCACCGGGATACCAAATGGAGGTCATTGATCGTATTCGTGACGGCGTGAAAAAGGCAGATTGGAAACAACTGATTAATAATATTGATTCCACTGAAAAAGAGTTTGAAAATGTCCTACCTGCGTCCATTAGCAGCATGCAAAAGAAGGCTGTTTACAGCAAAGAAACCTCGGAACGAATTTATGAAGTTGCGAGGTTGTTCGGCTTAGGATATGACGTTTTTGATACAAAAGAAGATTTTAAAAATTGGTTAATGACTCCTTCAACATCTTTAGGAGATAAAATGCCTTTTGATTTACTGGATAGCAGTTTTGGTTTTGAAATGGTTCAAAATGAAATCATCAGAATTCAATACAACGTCTACAGTTAATGATCGTTTATCGAATAGCAAACGCTAAATACAAGGATTCTGTTTTATCTGGTATTGGGGCAGAGAAAGTAGGCGGGCGTTGGAATGAAATCGGAATACGTGCTGTTTATTGCTCAGAAAGCATTTCGCTCGCATTACTGGAATATTACGTTCACTCAAAGAACATTGCGAACTTACCTAAGTCAATTCTTGTGGCTAAAATTGAATTTCCGAATTCTTTCGAAATTGAAGATCTGGCCCCACTACCGGTGAGGTGGAATCAATATCCATACTCCGCTAAATCTGCTTCAGCATTCACGCGCATTGCCAAAGACCGAAATGCATTTGCACTTCGAGTACCTTCCGCAATTGTTGGATTGGAGTCGAATGTCATTCTCAACCCTTTGTACAAAGACTTTGGAAAGGTTGAAGTTGTTGAATTCATTGAGTTGCCAATAGATCCTAGACTAAAAAAAGACAAGCGCAAATAAAGGCACAAAAAAACCCACCTTCTCAGATGGGTTTCAATAATACTTTCAAACAATTACTTCACTTTCTTGCTCCACTCTTCAATCGATTCTTGATTCGATTTGATGTAGTCTTCATAGTTTGCTTCTTTCGCAGCTGCTAGTGAAAGTTTCGCTGTTTCAATTGCGTTTTTGTAATCACCCATTTCTGCTTGGATTAGTGCTTTTCTACGTAAGTACCAGAATGGCTTATCTTCACGCATGTCTAAGGCTTTGTTGATGTACTCCAAAGCAGTTGGTAATTCCATTTTTTGTGACAAGTAGAAATCTGCCGCTTTGTAATAATCTCCAGCGCTTGGCCCATTCATTACTTTGTTGATATCTGCCATTACAGCTTCCTTCGTTGGAACAGAGAATGCTACAACAGCTTTCACTTTATCCCAAGTAAAACTCAATTCTGCACCGTCCATTTTCACGTTGTCGATACCAATTGTAAATGACTCAGTAACTGAAGACAGTTTGCTAACAGTTGCCGTCGTTTTCAAGGCCACGTTATCATCGTTCCATTCTTCTGGAGTTCCCCAGTTTTCAGTATCCGTGTAGAAGTAAACATCCCATGATTTTCCATTTTTTGGAGTTGTGAAAATCGCATACGTTCCAGCTTCCAATGAATCTTTTCCGAAGATGAGGACATTATCAACAGTAATCATTGTGTTTTTGTTAGCTCCTGTTCGCCACATTTTGTCGTAAGGAACAAGGTCACCGAAAATTACGCGATCTCTCTTCGCTGGACGTGAATATTCAACAGTCACTTCAGTAAGTCCTACTGTTTGCCAAGCCTTCGCCGCTGGACTAGGTTGTGGTGTAGTAATTTGCGCGGAGAGCGAGAAACTTCCCAAGCACAAAAGTGCAATCATTATCTTTTTCATAAGTCTAAATTTCAAATTCGTGAGCTCAAAATTAACGAAACAAAAGTGTTTATTCTTCTGATTATTAGATGGATTCTCGTAATCCCGAGTTAGTCTACTGTAAACTAAGTCTTTAATGATTACCTTTCTGCACTAGCCAATTATTCAGTAGATTTGAATCCAATTAAATATCGGACGCCTTGAAATTTATATCCTTACTTTTTCTTCTTACAATTAACTTTTCAATCTCAGCGAATGAAGGGAGTGGAGAAATTTTCGTTAACCTGCAAAAGTTACATTCTCTAAAACGCGTGTTGTACGTCGCTGCACACCCGGACGATGAGAATACGCGAGCGCTAGCCTGGTTTTCTCTCGGTGAGAAAGCTGAAACAGCGTATTTTTCTCTAACACGAGGAGATGGAGGTCAGAACCTTATTGGTAATGAATTGAGCGAAGAACTGGGAGTTTTAAGAACACAAGAATTACTTGCAGCACGTTCTCATGATGGTGCAAAACAATACTTTTCTCGAGCGGTGGATTTCGGTTATTCAAAATCTGCAGAGGAATCATTTGAGCTTTGGGGAAGGGAAATTCTACTTTCGGATTTAGTATTAATCATTCGAAAATTTAATCCAGATGTTATTGTTACTCGCTTTCCCCCAGACGAACGAGCGGGACATGGGCATCACACAGCTTCTGCTCTTCTGGCAATTGAAGCCTTTGAAAAAGCAGCAGATAAGAGCTACATGCCATCTCAAGTAGGAACTTTTGGAACTTGGCAAGCAACATCTATTTATTGGAATACTTCGTATTGGTGGGATGAAAACATCAAAGACATGTCAGAAGGTGATCCAAATTACTTGATTACAGATATCGGTGGATACAATCCTCAATTGGGAATGTCCTACAATGAAATTGGAACTTTGGCAAGAAGTGAACATAAATGTCAAGGATTTGGAGGAATTGTTGAGAGGGGAAGTCGGGTTGAATACTTCAAACATCTAGCTGGAGAAAAATTGAAATCTTCCTTCTTTGAGAAGAATTTGGACTCATGGAAAAATTATGGAGACAAACAATTGGAAGGTGTTTTTCAAGATGCACTGGACAATTTTGATTTTGTAGATGTCGCTAAGAATGTTCCTGTACTACTGACAATTTTAGATCGCTTGAAAAAACTACCAAGTTCCCATGTGATTGATGAAAAAATTGAACGATGTCAAACCATTATTCAGGATTGTTTGGGACTTCACGTAGAAATACTCAGTGAAGATTTTTCGTGTATTGTTGGAAAACCTGTACCATTAAAGGCAAATTTTGTAAATCGTTCGAACCTGCCAGTTGTCGTGGCACGAGTTGAGATGAATACAGGCGAAGAACCAAAAGTTTTGGGTGATACTCTCTTGATGAATCAACCACTCACCATGGAGCTAAGATCGAGTTATGGACCGCGCACTGTTACCAATCCTTATTGGCTCAACGCACCTTTTAACACGCTCTTTCAGGTCATGGACGAAACAATTTACTGTGCAGCTGAAGGCCTTCCAAGTATTTTTGCACGATTTTCTTTTTTAATAGATGGACAATCATTCGAACTGATGGTTCCAGTAACTTACAAATGGAGAGATCCTTCTTACGGAGAAAGAAGAAGGCCGTTAATTGCAGCACCTGAACTGACCGCAAGCTTTGAGCAAAATCAATTGTTGATGAAAGAAGGAGGGCAAAAAGAAATCCGAGTAAAAGTCAAAAATTTTAAGGATAGCCTCAGTACAAAATTGATAATCAAAGCTCCTGAGGGGTGGAGGGTTAGTCCAAGCGAATTTGATGTTAATTTCAAATCCAAACATGCAGAGGAATGGATTACATTTACCATCCAAGCTGGAGATAATCCCAAACCTGGCTCTTTGGTAGTGACAGATGCGGGAAACAATCCACTTAAGAGTTACACCGAAATTGCTTATGATCACATTCCCACTCAGACCATCTTTCGAGAAGCATCCATGGAATGTAAAGTGTTGGATGCGAAAATCAATGAGGGTCGAATTGCCTACATCAAAGGAGTAGAGGATGCAGTTCCTCAAGCAATCGAGCAATTGGGTTTCACAGTAGATTTATTCGAAGTGAATGATATTCCGAGTATCGACTTTAGCAAGTACCAAGCGGTTGTATTGGGAATCCGAATTTACAATGTACACCCAGAATTGTTCAATTACACCGAGCGATTGAATTCATATGTTGAAAATGGGGGGAACTTGGTCATGCAGTATAATACTGCATCTCGCTCAATTAGAGAAAAGAAGTTTGGACCAGTTCCATTCGAACTGTCTCGAAACAGAGTAACAGAAGAAGATGCAGCAGTGACTTTCTTGGCGCCAGAACATCAAATTATGACCTCTCCGAATCAAATTACCCAAGCTGACTTCAACGATTGGGTGCAGGAACGAGGATTGTACTTCGCGAATAACTGGGATGAAAATTACATACCACTTTTCTCTTGGGCGGATAAAGGAGAAGATGCTCAAACGGGAGCACTCATTGTTACTAAATACGGAAAGGGGCAATTCGTCTATTCAGGAATTTCCTTCTTCAGAGAACTACCAAACGGTGTCATTGGAGCTTACAGATTGTTTGCAAATATCTTAAGCTACCAACCATGAGCGAAGAAAAAGACAACACGAACTGGAATGCGTGGTACATCGTATTGATGTTGTTTCTGCTAGTTCAGATCATCGCGTATTTGTTGATTACTAATTCCTACGAAGCATGAGCATACTTGATTGGATGGTACTGATGGGTACGCTCGTTTTAATCGTGGCGTACGGAACATGGAAGACACGAAAAAACAACAACCTTCAGAGTTATCTCAAAGGGAATAATTCGGAGAATTGGGCAACAATTGGATTGTCGATTATGGCTACGCAAGCCAGTGCAATTACTTTTCTATCTACTCCGGGTCAAGCGTACGAAAGTGGAATGGGCTTCGTGCAGTTTTATTTTGGTTTGCCACTGGCAATGATCATTATTTCAATTTTCTTCCTTCCTGTCTATTATCGACTCAAAGTTTACACTGCTTATCAATATTTGGAACAACGGTTTGATGTCAAAGTTCGATCATTCACCGCGTTTCTGTTCCTTGCATCACGTGGATTGGCGGCGGGGATTACGATTTATGCTCCGTCGATTATTCTTTCAACTATCCTTGGATGGAACTTGCAATTAACCTGTTTACTCATAGGTGGACTCGTGATCATTTACACTGTTTCCGGTGGAAGTAGAGCGGTGTCTTTGACTCAAAAGTGGCAAATGGGGATCATCATGGCAGGGATGTTCTTCGCACTTTACTATGTAGTTGGGAGTTTCCCTGACAACATCGGCTTTATGGATGGTGTTGATATCGCTGGAAGCTTGGGGAAAATGGAAATCATTGATTTGGATACAGATCTCGGTAATCGTTATACTTTACTTTCTGGACTGACGGGAGGACTCTTTTTATTTGTGTCTTATTTCGGAACAGATCAATCACAAGTACAGCGCTATTTGGGCGGAAAGTCCTTGAAAGAATCCAGAATGGGATTGATGTTCAACGGTCTCCTGAAAATCCCGATGCAGTTCTTTATTTTGATTGTTGGGGTGATGGTATTCGTTTCTTTCCAATTCAATAGACCTCCGATTGTTTTTAATCCTGTTACCATCGAAATGACAGCGGAGCAAGAACTCCAATTAGGGGAAATCGAGGCAGAATATGATGTCGTTTTCGAAGAGAAAAGAGCCTTGCTGAAAGAATTCAAAAGTGCTGAAAAGAGTGAAGAGAATTCCATGA
Organism: uncultured Flavobacteriales bacterium; assembly: GCA_905479845.1. GTDB lineage: Bacteria > Bacteroidota > Bacteroidia > Flavobacteriales_D > Crocinitomicaceae > UBA4466. Next base: position 822 of record CAJQOB010000215.1, on the reverse strand, counting down.
TTCAGAACTTACAAGTTCAACAAGATTCAATTCGTCAAAGTTACAAGTCGGCTTTGATGAAAATTGATCCTGAATTCGAGGAGAAAGATTCGGATTATATCTTCTTAACCTTCATCCTGAATTATCTTCCTCACGGATTGATAGGCTTGTTACTTGCAGTGATTTTCTCCGCGGCAATGTCATCTACAGCTGGTGAGTTGAATGCTCTGGCGGCTACTACCACGATTGATTATTACAAGAAGTTTTGGTCTAAGTCCGATGATGAAAAGAAAGATCTTCGTGTGAGTAAAATGTTGACAATTGCTTGGGGATTTCTCGCTATTCTGATTGCCTTAACCGCCGGGATGTTTGAGAATTTAATTCAGCTTGTAAACATTCTTGGATCCTTGTTTTATGGAACAATCTTGGGGATTTTCCTATTGGCTTTGTTCTTTAAAAAGACACATGCAACTGCTGCGTTAATTGGAGGTTTGGTGGCACAAATTACGGTATTGGCGGTTCATTTGTTGAAGACATACGAAATCATCGATATCGGTTACCTGATGTACAATTTCATTGGTTGCGCAGTGGTGATTTTAGTTGGGGTTATTGTTCAGAAATTGATAGGGAACAAAGGCACGTACAAGGAGCTCATTGATGACTAAAAATGAGCAAAAAGAATGCCCAGCCAACTTGGCTGAGCATGTATTCTAGTTTGATAGGAGTTCGGTTTTATGCTAAACTCCAAGTACTGTTTATCGTGCAACCACTATTTCGTAGAACACTCAAAATCGGACAACGATTGTCAACGCGTTTTCCAAGGTCCGCAATTTGCTCTTTGCT
>CAJQOB010000214.1 GCA_905479845.1 uncultured Flavobacteriales bacterium | reverse complement strand
ATTTTACACCGTCCAGGACATTTATTCGCCGAAATAGGTGACCGTTTCGTTCATCCATTTCGACATTCTCGTACTTGGGGAATGACCATCGGAATGGGAGTTTTATTGAATTTCATATATTGGAGCATGCACCAAACGTGGCAACAACGCAGAGTATCCGTATCGAATGAGCAATGAAATTCATTTATTCAATCATATTATTTGTATTGGGTTGTAGCAGTGCTGCAGGAGACGTTCACATCAAAAATGAAAAGGAAGCTCCAAGTCTCATTAGTTGGTCCCATAAATTCGAAATGGTTGCAGAAGAAGAAGATTGGTCTTACTACGATGACCACGAAAACTTCATTCAAGAGTACTTTTCGGTGAATTATCTTGACAAACGAATTGATGTCACCACATTAATAGAGGTCAATTGCATTGATTCCATCATTGGGAAAATAGATGTTTCCAACGATACCATTTTCTTGATCAGTGATATTTTCATGACCGATGACAGACTTTGTAGCGAGTACCATAAATTCAACTTTTCGATCCGAAACCCTGAAAATAAACGGTATGCAATTATTAGCACGAAGTAAGGCGACTATTTCAGGTAACGTATAATTGCTTCCCACAAAGAATCTGTCACCTCAGTTCGTTGATCGCAATAAAAGCGCGAATATCCACCATCGATGATGACTTTTCCTTCATCCACGTTCCCTGACAAAATAAGCGGTTGATCTGCTACCCAAGCTTCAACGCGTAGGCGATAATCCATGGGAAACGCCACGGTAGATTTTCCCGCAGGAATGGTATCCATTTCCAAGTCGAGGTTTCCGCTTTCCTGTTCGATTTCAGCAACAGGTGAATTGTATTCGCCGAAGCTTTCTTTGAGATACAATTTCTGCGTCAGCTGATTAGATTCTGCCTGCAAAGGCCAATTTTCTGCTCCAAGGTAAAGCCCTCCACCCGAGCGAACGAACGCTTCAACACGACTAGCTTCAACTTCGTTAAGCGAACTTGTTGAATTCGAAAAAAAGCAAATGATTTTAAATGAATCGAGGGAATCAGGAAGTTTCGAAACTTTTCGAAAGTTCGAGTCGTTCATGCACACAGAATCATAATTGCCTACAAGCAGCACCTGATTATTTTTCACTTGAGCAATACTCAAAAGAGGAAAAAGGAAAAAGAAGATGAAGCATTTGAGTCGCATGTAATAGTGTACAACTCTGAATCAATGTTGTTCATTGAACCCCAAAATGAAAGAGAAGATTACAACCCTCTTTTCTTCAGAATTTTGTTTCGAGCGTCCCTAGCCTCTTCCAATAGATCACTCTCATCCATTCTCAAAAGTTCTTCATCCGATTTGGATTCTAGGTTCTTTTCAAAGAAATCTATCTTCTCATTAATCACCCCCTCTTCTTGATCTTTCGATAATTCAGGTCTTCTTATTAAGTGAACGTTCAGTAAAACATGAATTACCACTAATGGAATGGCTATGAGATCCAACTTCAAAGAACCAATATAAAAAGCCATCGAAATCTGGTTAAAGGCAAGGACTGGGAAAAATGAAGCTATCAAGACAAGGAAGAAGAGGTACGCCCAAATGTTTCTTTTCAGAAAAATACTTAATCCAACAATTCCCAATGCTATCGCGCCGATCTTTACCGAGGCAGGTACAAGGTAAATGGTGTTCTCTTCGATATTAATAGTGTTCATTCGAAGGACCTCAGTCCATTCGTAAAGAACCATTGCACAGGTGACGAAGAATACAATAAATCGAGGAAGTTTGCTCAACATTGAATTGTGTTTCCTCCAAAAGTATTCAATCAGATAATAATCGTAATGAATCCAGTCTTCGTTTCAACCTGCCCAAACTTCGATCGTACTTCAATGTTGTAGAAATACGTTCCAGCATTCACCAATTTGCCAGATTTCGCAGTTCCATCCCAGGTTTCAAGCAAATCATTCGACTCATAAACGATTTCTCCCCAACGGTTAAAAATCAGTACCGTTCCTTCCATGTTGCAGGATTCAGAAAACACCAATTCATCATTGATTTGATCATCATTCGGAGTAAATACATTTGATTCCAGAAGTACACAGACTTCCTCTTCTTCGGGGCCAGGTCCCGGTGGCGGTGGTGGCTCATAACCAAAACAAGCATCGCTCATTTTCCCTGCGAATGTTTCTTTTCCTGCAACAGCATTTACCGTCAACGACTGGTCGAAAGTGAAGCTGTTGGTGTAGTATCCCGTGAAATAGACATTACAATCTTCATCACAATCAACATTGGCACCTCGATCAAAATCCGATCCTCCTCCAGCTTTTGCCCAACGCCAGTTTCCAAGCGTATCTATTGCTGCTACGAAAGCCTGAACGCTATCTGCACCAGCATCTAATACAATTTCAGAACCTTTAAATTTAGCCTCTCCACTGAACTGACCTGAAACGAAAATATTCCCTGAAGTATTCGCACAAATTCCAGTTCCCCGATCACTGTTTTTTGATGATCCAGCCTTATTTGCCCATTTCCAAACACCGTCTTTGCTAATCTTTGCAACGAAACAATCTTTATCACTCTGATCACCTCCGTAATTATTCAAGGTGTCCGTTCCAAAGGCTGCAAAACCTCTAAACTCACCTGTAATGTACATGTGCCCATCGTTTCCGTATGTAATTCCATCACCTCGATCAGACTCTCCAATAGACCCCGCTTGTGTCACCCATTGGAAGGTTCCAGCAGCATCGTATTTGATTACGTAAATATCTTCTTTACCAAAACTCGTCAGCGTAGTTGTTCCGAAATCTTTCGTCCCTACAAAACCACCTGTTACATATACATTGTCATCGTCATCAACCGCTACGGCGTTATCTCTGTGCTGATAAATTCCTTGAAAGGTTTCAACCCAAAGCCAGTTTCCACCGTTGTCCAATTTCGCTAAAAAAGCAATGGAATCTTCCGGAATCAGTGGCACTGTAATTCCATCAAAAAAAGCATCGTGCGGGTTTGTATCAATATTGGATAAGAAACCCGTAACGTAAATGTTCCCTTGTGAATCACTCGCCAGATCCTGTCCATGATCATCTTGATACAAGGTTTGAGGAAGGCCGTTTTCATTAGTAGAAAAACTCACGCTTCCGTCTGGATTACCCGCGTTTTTCATCCAAATCTCGTTTCCGTTGTTATCCATTTTAACTACAAAAATTTGATCCGTACCTCCAGCTCCTCCGCTCAAAGTACCCCAATCTAAACTTCCCCAACATGTTCCCGTCACATATACATTTCCTGCTGGATCTAGACACAAGCCTAAGCCGCGATCATCATAATAGTTCAATCCGTTTTTTACCCACAAATAGTTTCCAGAAGGATCAATTTTTGCAACGTAAACTTCTTTACTACTTGAGAACGAAAACCCAGTATCAAAGGATCCGAATTGTGCTTGCTCATTGTAATACCCCGTAACGTAACTATTTCCAGCATCATCCACTACGATGGTTGTTGCCTTGTCAGATTTTAGTCCTCCACCAGACACCAGCCATTCCAAATTTTGGGATTGCACATTAAAAAGCACGAAAAAGACGAGAAGGAGAGAGAGCAAGATTTTCATAATTCGGAGAAATAGTTCTTTTAATAATACGAATATTATGCGTGAATAGTTGTATGAGCCTTGCAGAAAAGCTTATTTTATATAGGAAACCTAACTGATTATGAACCACATTGAACTAGGAAGAGAGGGAGAGCGCATCGCTGTTAAACTTCTAAAAAAGAAAAATCACACCATTTTACATGAAAACTTTCGTTACCGTAGAGGAGAGGTCGACATCATTTCCACTCATCAAAATCAATTGATTGCAACCGAAGTAAAAACGAGAGAAACGGCAGCCTTTGGCGCTCCATTTTCCGCCGTATCGCGGAGTAAGCAACGACAAATCATTTCTGTTATGAGTGCGTTTATTGAACAATCCCAACGAACCGAAGAGGTGCGCTTCGATGTTATCTCCATCGTTCTGGGCAAACAGAAAACCGAAATCGAGCATATTGAATCCGCATTTTACCCTCTTGTCTAGGCTGCGTGGGTTCTTGCGGGTGAATAGAGGCGGAATTATCCTATCTTTGCGGAATAATTGTATTCGAAATGAATAGAGGGAGAGGGAAAAATAGTTCAGATGGTTCACGCGGACGTGGAGGTGATGATAAACGCAAATCAGCGAAAGGAAAGGATGCACCGAAAGGTGGACGACCGAATTCTAGAACAGATAAAAAGGATTCATCAAAGTCACGTGACAAAGGGAAATACGTAGATTTCAAAGACAAACAACGTCAACGAAAGGGAGATACCTTACCATCATTTGGTGATAACATTCGTCTGAATAAGTTCTTATCGAATGCTGGTATTGCCTCTCGTCGAGAAGCGGATGTACTAATCTCAACGGGAGTAGTAAGCGTGAATGGCGAAATTGTAACTGAAATGGGTTACAAAGTGAAGCCGGGAGACGAAGTAAAATACGACGGTCATACGATCAAAGCCGCCACAAAACGCTATGTTCTTTTGAACAAACCAAAAGGATTTGTTGCTTCTTTTAACGATCCATTCGGACGCAAAAATGCTTACGGACTCATCCAAAAAGCATGCAAAGAAGCTATCTTCCCAATGGGGAAAATGGATAAAGACGCGGTTGGGCTCATCTTGTATACCAACGATAGCGATTTGGAAAAGAAACTGACGCACCCAAAACACAAACCTACCCGATTGTATCACGTCGAGTTGACTCGAAAAATGCAACCAGAGGACATGGAAAAATTGCGATCGGGTGTTTTATTGGATGACGGTACTACGCGTTTCGAAAATGCTGAATATGTTACAGGAAAAGAGATGTACGAGATCGGACTTGAAGTTCGCTCAACGAAAAGTCAAGTAATTCATCGCTCTCTAGAAGCACTGGGATACAATATTTCGAAATTAGATCGAGTATCCTTCGCTGGATTAACAAAGAAAGATTTGCCTCGCGGTCACTACCGCATGTTGACAGATAAGGAAGTTGCGTTTTTAAAAATGAATTAGATGAAAGGAGCGTTTTGGATCATACTATTGGCTACCATTGGGTTAACTTCCTGTGAAGAAGAAGTAGTTGAGGATGTAGCTGTTTCAACGAATGAGTTCGGTGAATTCTTTTATCCATACGACACCATTCCGAAGATTTACGTTTTCAGAAATATCGTAAACGGACTCGAAGAGGAATTTCATCGTGTTTTCGGAATCAATGATTCTGAAGGGAAGCACATTGTTGTGGAAGTATATCAAGCTGATGGAAGAATAACCGAAGCCCTAAATTACAACCTCGACAGTTTGGACGTGATCGATCATATGGTGGTGGATCGTAACAAGGAAAATAAGAAAGCAGAGTTGTTTAAAAACAAACTCATCCCAGATGACAAGAAATCGATAGCTTCGTTTGCCAGTCGTTTTTCTGGCATCAAGGATTCAACAATGTTCCTTAAAGAAGTGGATCGAGCGTTTAGTTCAACGAAAGAAATAGACGTTCTCGACAATAAGGTTTCCGTTACAATCTTCCACGATCACATACGAATGACCCTGTTTAATCCGTTTACAAAGGAAGAAAACGTTGGTCAGTGGGAGTTCGTCAATTACTTTGCTTCGGGTTATGGGCTCGTTGAATGGCACACTCCAGACAAAAGTTTTCACTATCAACTAGAAAAAATCATCTCTCAAGATGAGTTCGTTAACTTAATGAGTAAATAAATGAAGTACGCTCTTCTTATTCTTTCCTTGGCGCTCGCTCCGATGTTCACAACGGCGCAATCGTCTTGGAAAAAGAAAAAACAGAAAATTTCTCATGCTCAAGGAACACTTTTTGGATACTGGGGGTACAATCGCAGTGCTTACACAAAAAGCAATATTCGCTTCGCAGGTCCTGGGTACGACTTCACCATGGGAGGAGCTGTAGCACACGATAATCCATCTCCGCTATCTTCTGGATACTATTGGGACATTAACAACATCAGCGTACCGCAATTCAATGCGCACGTTGGTTATTACTTCAGACATCATTGGGCGATTTCGTTTGGATACGATCACATGAAATACATTTTTCAGGATGCCAACGAAGTGACATTAAGTGGAGAAATCGATCCTGGCGTGGACAACACAACAAATTGGTCAGGAGTTTACAATGGCTACCCAATCGTTACGGATCGTAACACTTTCCACTACGAGAACTCAGATGGACTCAACTACCTTCGTTTTGAATTGATGCGAACAGACATGCTGATTGCACTCGGATCGAAAGATCAATTTGCAGTTTCATCCAACGTGGGAGTGGCAACTGGAACCATTCTTTCTTTTAATGATTTCGATTTTGCAGGAACCAAAAGTATGCGCACCATTTCTATGTCCGGATACGGTATTTCCGCTCATGCGAGTTTACGCTTTGAATTCTTTCGACACGTTTTTATCCAAACACAATTTAGCGGAGGGTTCAATCATCAGTTAAAAGTGAGAACGCGAAGAAACGATCCTTCATCATTTGCTAAACATGCTTATGGTTACGGAATGTTTGATACATCAATCGGATTCCTGCTTTATATCCGCCCAACGAATAGTTGCGATAGCTGCCCTGTTTGGGATTGATTAACTCTAAAAAATCAAAAAGGGGATCATAACTGACCCCCCTCTCATTTCTAACAGCAATCATTGTTGCTACAGTTGCAATTGGTATCACAGCT
>CAJQOB010000213.1 GCA_905479845.1 uncultured Flavobacteriales bacterium | reverse complement strand
ACATCAATTCCGCGTCTGTCGGGAGAATCGAAATGAGCAATCCCATAATTGGTTTGACCGAAATCACCTTCTTTAACGAGGTCTTTGAGTACTGCACGATTTTCAATCTCAGCTAATCCGATAAGTAAAGGCGCTTTTTGAAATTCAGAAAGAGCATCTTCAATGCGATCTAGCTTGGTCTCGTACCGCTCTTCATCCCATTCCTTGTAGCCGTAAGGTGTGAAGTCTTCATCATTTGTACGAGGATCATTTTTTGTATCGAACAAATTTTCAACATTGTAGAATACAACAGGTCTTCCCGAGAATGCGCTCATATTGTCATTGTTAATTGTTTGATGTTGATTGATCTCTTCCAATAAATCAGCACCAAGATTTCCATCACCGCACGAAAACAATGTTCCTGCGAGTGTACAAATTACGAAGTATTTCTTCATAGTTATTTTCCCTTCAAAATTCCAAGCAATCCGCGAGTAAGATCTCCGAGCCATCCACCACCTCTGCTGCTAGTGGCTCCTTTGGTTACGTTTCGTGTTACGTCTTTCCACATGCGCTCTCGTTCACGCGCTTCGCGTTTTGCTTCACGCTCGAGTTTCTTCAATTCAGCATCACGTAACTTCGCCTCCTTTTCACGCAGTTTCGCTTCTTTTTCGCGTAAAAGTTCCTCCGCTTTTTCCTTCTCTTCTCTTGCTTCTGCCTGCTTCTCTTCGGTAGCAGCGCGTTTAATCTTTCCAGTTAGAATTTCGTATGCGCTCTCGCGATCGATTTCTTCGTTGTACTTTGGAGCAATTTCGGATTTTGCCACCAAGGCATCCACCTCGGACTGTTCGAGAACGTCCATTCGTGAGAGTGGAGCGCGGCAAATTGTTGCGGCAAGCGGAGTTGGAATACCTTTTTCATTTAAGGCGGTGATGAGTGCCTCGCCAATTCCTAGTTGCGTAATTAAATCTTCCGTTTCGTAGAACTCAGAAATTGGGTAGTTTTCCGCCGCTTTTTTAATTGCTTTTCGATCTTTCTCTGTGAAGGCACGAAGCGCGTGCTGAACCTTCAATCCAAGTTGAGCGAGAATATCATTTGGAACGTCAATAGGGTTTTGAGTACAGAAGAATACACCGACACCTTTAGATCGAATCAATTTCACAATGACTTCGAGTTGGTCGAGTAGTGCAGAAGATGCTTCTTCAAAGACAAGGTGGGCCTCATCAATGAAAATACACAGCTTTGGTTTTTCAACATCACCTTCCTCAGGGAAGCTTCCGTAGATTTCAGCCAACAAACTCAACATAAATGTCGAAAACAACTTAGGCTTACTTTGTATATCCATCAAACGCAAAACAGAAATAATTCCGTGTCCGTTTTCATCAGTTCTCAATAAATCCTTTGGATCAAACGAGCGTTCACCGAAGAAAGTTTCCGCTCCTTGCTGTTCAAGTTCAATTACCTTACGCATGATCGTGTTAACCGTAGCTGATGCCACTGCGCCGTATTCCGCAGAGATTTCTTCTTTCCCTTCGTTTACGACATACTGCAACATTTTTCGTAAATCTTTCAGGTCGATAATTGGAAGTTCCTTCTTGTCCGCAAAAACAAAAATGAGTGAAATCACACTCGATTGAGTATCGTTTAATCCTAATATTTTCGATAAAAGTACAGGTCCGAATTCCGTGATTGTTGCTTTCAACCGTGTTCCGTCGCCGTTTGAAATTGTCATCAACTCAACAGGGAGGGACATTGGCTCATATGGCAATCCAATTCCTGCATGTCGTTTTTCAATGAAGTCGTTGTTGGAACCTGGGGCTGCCAATCCACTCAAATCTCCTTTAATATCCATCAGCAATGAAGGAACGCCTTTCTTTGAAAGTTGCTCGGCTATTACCTGCAGCGATTTGGTTTTACCCGTTCCTGTTGCTCCAGCGATCAAACCATGTCGGTTGAGTGTTTTTAATGGAACTTTGATGTGTGTATTCGGAACGGCTTCATCTCCCAATTTTCCTCCACCCAATGTGATTGAGTCACCTTTGAACGTATATCCTTTTTCAATGGCTTCTTGAAACTTGGCAATTTTTGACATAATTCTGTATTCGGTTTAAACAAAAAAAGAGGAAACCGACATCGGAGCCCTCTTCGTAAAAATATAAAATCTTGAGTAAAAAGTGCTATTAATGCAACACCTAAAACGTGATTGTTTGACACTTTAGTTTTGATGTTTTCGCACCATTGGGACGATTACTTTCCAAAGAACTTGCTGAAAAGTCCAGCCAAACCACTTGACTTTTTCTTTTGTGGAGTTCCTTCTTTTGAGGAGGTGTCATTATCATCTCCATCAAACATATCAGTGATGTTTCCTAACATACCAGCAATTCCACCTTCGTCGTTTCCTCCTCCAGCAGACAATTTGCTCGTCACTTGGCTTAAAATCCCAGGGATAGCACCTTTGGCTTGGCTCGCCATTCCTTCAGGAATACCAACCTTCTTAATCAATCGTTCGATGAAATCGTCCTCAACTTCTTTTGCCATCACTTCGTCTTTGTCCGTGTTCGGATTTTCAGACAACAAGCTTGACATTTGCTTAGGGTTCTTGTCGAATTTTGATTTAATAGCACTCATTGCTTGATTTGCAACTGATTCAGCCATAGCTGGTGAAACACCAAATTTCTTTAGCAGCCCTTTAATTGTTTCGTTTTCGAGGAGATCTTTTACGTCTATCATTTCTATTAGTATCGTTTAGTAAGTCGAAAATAAGCATCAACTGGGTTAATTTCCCTGTAAACACTGGTATTTTCGGCGAACGTAACTAAAAAGCAGATAAACAGAGACGAAATTATTTAAAACTCCAATCGAAAGAGGCAATATCTGTCATACAAGCAGTTAGCAAGTCAATGCTCCCCTGAATATCATCTTTGTGCGCCATCTCGATTACTTGATGTAAATGTCTAGTTGGAATAGACACTGCTCCAGCAATTGACCCGCCTTCTGTCATGCGTTGGATTCCCGCTGTGTCTGTTCCTCCCGCTGTCAATATTTCTGGCTGCCAAGTGATGTTGTGTTTGTCCGCAGTTTCTTTCATGAATTTCACCATGCGGTAATCACAAATTGTTGACGCATCCATGATTTTAATAGCAGTTCCTTTCCCAAGTTCTGTGATCTTTTCGTGAGCTGCAGCACCTGGAAGGTCAAAGGCAATTGTGGTATCCAATCCAAAACCAAAATCTGGGTTAATGCGCAAAGCCGAAACATTTGCGCCACGAATTCCAACTTCTTCCTGAACGGTGAATACTCCGTAAATATCGTAAGGAACTTCTTTGTCCTTTAAATTTTTGAGTGTTTCGATCAAAATGAAAACGGCCAAACGGTTGTCCAGTGATTTTCCATTGACGCAATTCCCCATTTCAATGAATTCGCGTTCACGCGTGATAGCATCTCCAATAGAAACGATTTCTTTCACTTCTTCGGCAGGTAGACCTGTATCGATGAAGTAGTCTTTTGTTTTGGCAATTTTGTTTCGCTCTTCAGGAGTCATTACGTGAATCGGTTTTGACGCCATTACTCCAATAATGTCCTTTTTACCATGAACAATTACTCGCTGCGCAGTAAGTGTTTTTGGATCGAATCCTCCAAGTGTATGAAAACGAATGAATCCGTTATCGTCAATGTGGGTCACAATGAACCCAATTTCATCCATGTGAGCACCAACCATTACTTTTTTGTCACCCGTTCCACGCTTAATCGCGTAGACATTTCCCATGTTGTCAACTTCAACTTCGTCAACAAGAGGAGTTACCTCTTTGATTACCAATTCGCGAACCTTTTGTTCGAATCCTGGAGCACCTGGAGTAGTGCAAATTTTTGAAAGTAATGATGTGTTTATTGCCATTTGATAAAGTTTGAGTGCTAAAATTAAGAAAGTTCAACCAATTAGTAGAGCCCCAATTCTTAAACCTTAAATTTGTAGTATGAAACGTATTTTGGCACTCGCTTTATTGTTTGCTGTAGGTATCGCAATTGCCTATTTCATGATGCAACCAAAGGAAGAACCTCTTCCAGTAATCAATCCGGTTGATTTAGATGAAGAAATGGTGGATCCTGAGATGTTACGCGTTGGAAATGGTCACCGCATTGGGAATTTTTCTTTCTTGAATCAGGATGGAGAAACGGTAACTCAAGCTGAGGTAGAGGGGAAGGTGTTTGTTGCAGAATATTTCTTTACTACGTGTGGAACAATTTGTCCTAAAATGAACAAACAAATGCGTCGAATTCAGTTTGAATTTGCCGATAATGACCAGGTGCGCTTGATGAGCTTCACGGTCGACCCTGAAGTTGATACTGTTGCACAAATGAAGCGTTACGCCGAAGATCATGGTGCAAAGACAGGTCAGAGGCATTTCCTCACAGGAGCAAAAGAAGATTTGTACTCACTCGCACGAAAGTCGTTTTTCGTTCTCAAACCAGCAGAAGCTCAGAATTTGG
>CAJQOB010000212.1 GCA_905479845.1 uncultured Flavobacteriales bacterium | reverse complement strand
ATCCGTAACGAATGATCCACCGCCTCCACCAAATTGATGATTGTACGTTGTTGCTGGGAAATTTAGGTATGGTGGCGCCTTTTGTCCAACCAAAATTTTAATTTCAGTTCCTGCCGTTAGCGCGAATTCTCCATAAATGTGAGCGCCGCGACCTCCAAATGAACCGTATGCTTGTGCACCGAATGCTTCGATACTGTAATTTCCAGTAGCTGGAACAGTCCAAGTTTGAATTCCTGCAGTTACGGTAACGGCTCCATCAAGAGAGGTTCCTGAATATGCAGCATCCATGGTAGCTTGTGAAGGTCCAGTGGTTCCTGTGTTTCCACCCGTGGTGAAGGTGTAAGTGGTTTGGGAGTTAACAAGTCCAGCGAACAAAAGTCCAACTGAAAAAACACCCAGTTTGAGTGATAGTAGAGTTTTTTTTATTGTGTGGGGTATTAAATTAAAATTTCCAGCAATTTACGACAAATATCTGATTATCAATATGCATTACTACTCAGGACATTTAACTGAAAAAGAAAAATTTACGTAAATTGGTACGTAATATTCGTGCTTAAGGACAATCTTCTATTCTATCTTTTGATCCGCAATACGGAAATCCGCAAAGAAACTTGAAAATGGACTCGATATTGACTATATTTAGTTTTTCGAATCAGAAATCGATCGTAATTGAAGCTAATTAACCACAAATACCCTACGAGCTTATTCGAATTTGACGGAACAGTGAGTGACTAACCGCAAACAAAACTACAGTATGATAAGAGCAAAACTATTCATTTTACGACAAGAAATAGATCTTCTTTGGACCGATATGAATTATGTCAGGGAAACGAAAGTAAACGGGAAACCAACTACGGAAGTTTTGGGAGGACATATTACGATGGGATTTGAAGCAAACCGAAACTCAGATATTTTAGCTCGTTGGATTACAAAGGGAAGCGACGATGATACGTTCAAGGAAGCCGACCGAATGGAAGAAGGAGAAATCCGCTTTTATGAAGAGGGATTTGATGATTCCCCAATGCGCACATACAAGTTCAACGATGCGTATCCTGTATATTTTGAAGAAGTCTTTAATGCTAATGACAACGAACAGTTGACTATAGTTATGTCAATTTCACCCGCTATTCAAGAATACGGTTCCAAGTTAATCAAGGATTGGAACATTAGTTATATCCCACCAAGTGAATCTACTCCAACCGAATCTGAAGAAGAAGAGAAGGAGGAACCAAAATTCTTAGGCTACCATTTCGAAAATGAAGATGGAGAGAACATCGATCAAGACAAGATCAGAATTGATGATGTTATCTATTTGGTTATTGAAACTGAAAATGCCGACGGAGAAAAGGTCACGCTGAATCTAGATGATGACAACTTAGATTACAAGTACAATGGTAAAGTGCTGGAAAATGACACCTTAAAAGGAGTCAGCGTTACCGGTAGTGTGACTAAGGTGAAATTAACAGCGGTTGCTCAAGGAAGTACCGAAGAAGCGTAATACGTTTAATCAAACGTGGAACTGACGACAGATAAACATCAAGAAATAGAGAGAATGTTACAGGCAAAATTATTCGTTTTAAATCAAGAAATTCCCTTACTGCAAACGGACATGCGTTATTCTAGATGCGTGGATGCAGGAACTGGAGTGCCAAGCAAGGTAGTAGGAGGGAAAATCTCACTTACTTTCGAAACTCTAGAAGATGCTCATGACTTGATGCATTGGATTACCAGAGCAAATGGTGGTACAGGCATGTCGGAAAAGAGCAAAATGGAAGAAGGTAAGGTATGTTTTTATGATAAAGGCTTTGACAATGCTCCTTCAAGAACGTACGAGTTTAACGATGCCTACCTTGTGAACTACAGGGAGTACTTCAACAGTAAGTCAGGAAACCCAATGCTTACCACTCTTGTTATTTCTCCTGCCATTCAAAATTATGGAGTTGAGAATATTGAGGCTTGGAATGTAAGCTATATTGCTCCTACTGAGAAGATGCCTCATCAACCGATTGAAGAAGTAGTTGAGGATCGTCCGAAAATCTACGATACCTATTTCGAAGATATGGACGGAAACAGAATTAAGGAGTTAATAATTGGAACTGAGGTTTATTTGGTTGTAGCAAGTGAAAATGTTTCGGGTAAAACTGTCAATATTAATTTAAGTGATAGAGATCATGATTTTGTTCGTGAAGGTGAGGTACTCGAGGATGATATTCTTAAAGACATTACAATAAGCGGTGATATTCACAAGGAAAAGTTATTGATCATTGCTGATCACAGAGATACAACTGAAGGTGACGAACCGAGTCCTGAGACTTCACCTGAAAACCAAACGGCGCCAAATGCACCAGGACCTGATAAGAAAGTAACGGATTACTTCTTAACGGATGAAAGTGGTGAGAAAGTAGAAGAGTACGAAGTTGGAGATACTATTACCCTTAACATCAAAACTCAAAATAGAATTGGTGACAAGTTGACTATTCACCTTGAGGACAAAACGCATGACTTCAAGTATAATGGTGAAGTTCTGAAAGATGATAAGTTATCTGACTTTGTTGTTACGAAGGATGAAGAGAAGATAGAATTAGAAGTAATTGTTCAATCATCAAAAAGTTAATTAATGGGTAATAAGTTTAAATTAGAATTTGAAGACGGAACAACTCAAACGGTAACCGCCGAGATAAAACCACCAAAGGACATTATTCAATTCGTACCTGGTACAACAGACCCTGTTAATACAACAGGTCTAAAAAACCAAGCGAATAAGGAGTATTGGAGAGGAGTGGATAATTTATGGGCGAACGTTAAAGAATTGAAGCCTCAATATTTAGACCTACACATTGAAGATACTTTCTTTAGTTGGTCTGGAGATAATAACACTGACGAAAGGACGAAAGGTGCCAAGAAACTACTGGATACACTTTTAAGAGTTTACAGTAATTGGACGAAGAAAGAAGTTCATTTGCACTTGATTGGTCACTCTCACGGAGGTAACGTAATCAACCAGTTCACAAACGAAATAGTTGAAAGTGCCGACTTCCCAGAAAATTGGGCAATAAAGAGCATTACCTATTTGTCAACGCCATTCTTTAAGGATCAGCATCAACTCAACCATGGGAAAATGCATGCAGATTGTAAGATCATAAACGTTCACAATGATTATGACATCACTCAGCGTTTTGTTGCAGACTTCACGATGAAGAACCTTGAGCATTTGATGGGGAACTTTGTTGGCTTCGATAAGCTAAAAGGAGCTGTTGACCAGATAATAGCAATAGATAAATCAGCCTACGGAGATGCAGGATGGGTGATTAATAATGATGAGGAAGGTCCAGCGATGTGGCGGACGACAAGAGATTTGTTAGTTCAAGGAGAAATCGTAATGGATGTTATTCAGAAGAACTTAGCATTCATTGGAGCGCGAGAAAAAGTGTCACCTGAAAAGCAAGAGTTCCTTGATATTATTAATGATATTCATCAATTACTCATTCAACGTATCGCTGTCTTTAATGCAGGATTAACCAATAGAGATGGTGGATATGGCTGGACAGAGTTTTGGGACGATATTCGCATCTACGATTTAATGCCGCTTATTAACAGGATAACAGCAATTGATGATGGAGTATCGGATAGCTTTATTTTAGGTTTCCTTGAAAATGTATTCATGGAAGAGGAGAATGGCCTAGTGGCTAAAATTGATGATACCTCAACTTCTCCTGAAAATCAAGTGAATGGAGCCTTCCCAATTGAAGATTTTGATATTACTGATCTTGATCCTTACGATGAAAAAGGCAAGAAATCGGATTTTGAGAAATTCGCAACCGGTATTGAGGACGCACAGAAAGAAGGAAACTTGAAGGAAATTCTTATGAGAATGGTTAGTCAATTCATTAACCCTGACGATGTACAGGCGATTGTTGATGGTATCAACAAAGCAGAATGGATCATGATGGGAGATTGGGACGATGAATTGAAAGAACTAAGAGGTAATCTTGAAGTTTATCAAGGCTTGGTGAATGAATATAACATGGACTTGGTTACTGAAGAGGATAAGAATAATGAGGAGCTTCATATCAAACCGGGTAGTATTCCATACTTGGCAATGACTTCTCATAGTCTTAGCCACACCGATTTATTTGATGATGACGAGCACAATGTTAAGGATGCACTGACTGCTGCATTCTCTTCAGGAGAAAACCCTGGATATCAGCAATAAATCAAAGAAAAGAACAAAACGTGGTGAAAACCACATTAAATATTAAACGTAACACCACTCAATATGCCTACAGTTCAATTAGTAGATGACGCAAGCGTAAAAGCATCGTGTAGACCGCTCAAGGTTCTGCAACCAGAGGTGACTACCGCTTATTTTGCGAGACGTGAGGAAAAAGCCGAATATGATACAGAAGTAATTGATCACAAAACTACTTCAGGTCAAACGTTGAGTAAAATCGCGAAGCAACACGGCGTTAATAAGAGCGATTGTAAACGAACTAAAACAACAAAGTATCTTCAGATTGGAGAAATCGTTAAGGTTACCAAAAAGAAGAAAAAGGGTGTTAAGGTCACATTCAAAAAGGCAGATAAAGCCAATATGAATGAAGTGTTATACATTATTGCTGAAACGAAGAGTCTTCGCGGTGAGAAGGTGTTGATCAATATTCTTCAAGGAGTTGAAGACGTTTTAGCGAAGAAAGGGAAACAAGTTACTGTTCAACAGGACGATAAAGATGTTACTCTGATTAAAACAACTATTGGTGAATACTGTGAGGAAGAAGAAATCACGAATAAAGATGATTTCAAGGACTGGGGAATTGTTAAGGTGAAAATGGCTCCAAAGGATGACACGAAAAACAAGGAATGGAAGGATGGTTTAGAGTGTGCAGGTACGAAGAAAGCACTTGTTTTCTTACTTGTGGATTTACATTCTGAACATTCTAATTCAAACTTTGAAGCGAAATACCTTCTGTATAAAGGATTCAAAGGTGCCGGAGACGATAGTAACATTCGAAATCACTTCCTAAATGAAACTGGATCTTACTTAGAAATTGAAAAAGGAGGGTTGTTATTCCCATTCAAGTCAATTCCTTTGAATCACGAAGATGGTTACAAAAATGATAGCTATAAATCGTACGATTACTACTTGAAGGAGAAGAATGCCACTTGTTTCGCTTACAAACGTGGCTCCAGCAGAATTCACGCTGCCTGTGACTTGTATTACGAAGTAGATGAGCCAATTTATGCAATGGATGATGGAGAAGTTAAGGGGGTATATGCCTTCTATTATGATACTTGGGCTATTGAAATTGAGCACGAATACGAGCATGTAGATGGTAAAAAACTCTATTTACGATACGGAGAAGTTAGTAAGAACGATATTAAGGTTAAGAAAGGCGACAAAGTCAAAAAAGGCGATCAAATTGGTAAAGTTGGTCTCTTAGTACCTAACGTAAAACAACCTGGGTCGGATAAACGTGGAATGCTCCATCTTGAAATGTACACAGGTGAAGCGACGGGTAAACTGTCAAACAAATCTGTTAAGTACAGTGATATGTTGCATGCAAAATCGACAAATTACTCTACTGGACGTTCTTTCCAGAGACGTAAAGATTTGATAGACCCACTTCCTTTACTGAAAGAAGCGTATGCCAATTCAAAAAGCATGGAGCTTGTATAGATAAGAGTATTAAGAATGAAATAAAAAAGTCGGCGCGAGCCGACTTTTGTTGTTAATTACATTGAGTTCATTCTTCCCATAAATAGAATGGAGCTTGTTTCATTGTCTTTAATGAAATAATAAAACGGCTTATCAACCTTTATTCTAAGAATCGGAGGTGGAGGCGTGGATGGCATTGACGTCGTTTTTTTCATTCCGATAACCGTCGCAGCAGCTGCCTCAGTTCCTTCTTCGTTTACAATGATTTTAGCTTTGTGCAACGCTGTTCCAATTTTAAGATCCTTTTGCTTGCGCATTCCTGAGAAATCAGCTCCATCACCAAATGCAGCGTTTAACCCCATTTTTTCTAGGTATGGTTTCAATTCAAAGGTGGGCGTTTCAAAAGTGAACTTCGGTAAATCAAGAATCACTTGCTGGTTAACTAAACGTGTATTCAGTTGTGTATATGATTCATTGTCCAACTTATAATTCTTCATTTTATTTGGAAGAATAATCACCATCGACGTTTTGCCATCCTCATAAGGAAGTTCAATCACTTTCTCATTCTTACCATCGTAAGCATGATAATGACTTCGCGCATGCATCATATCAATTTGTGTCTCCTTTCCATTGATGTCTTTGAATTCCATTTTTTTTGTAAGCTTTTCATCGAAGGTCTTTTTCCAATTTTGTTTGAAGTAGATCGCATTGACCAATGCCATTTTGAAATTTTCAACATCCTCAGCATTTAGCATTTTCTTAATCATGCCGTTTGTACTTTCTTCTATCCATTTGTTGATCTTATCAGCGCTTCCTCGTGGATCAGATTTAAAATTGGCCGAATACGGCTCTGAGTCAAAACTGGATTTAAGTTTTTCTGTGTAGCTCTTGAGAATAGAATAGTTCTTTAAAACCCAAACTGAATTACTGATTTCAGCCACACCCTTCAGCTGGTCAATTTCCTTAAGGAATTTACTGTTGTCCTCAGAGAAGTTAAAAACTGTTTCGAATTCTTTTTGTGTTTGACCGTTCGCACCTTCATAGGCCATTGCAAAAGCGGTCTTAATTGAAGTCGGTGAAAACAAAAAGTTTGCTTCCTGATCCATGTGCGAGTACATGTCGAATGTGAATTCATTTTGAGATTTCGCCACTAGCGAGATACCAATTGCCATAATTATTAACGAGATTTTTTTCATGTTGTTGCTGTAAAATTACCCTCCTAACTCCCAGTACATCTCAGGAATAGAAATGTTCAGTTAGTTGAAAGGGTAGATGCAATTTTCGAGCCACTGTTAATCACTCATTGGGATGAATACACTCTATTTTGACAATGATCGCTTGTGGATCGCGCAACTGGTTCAAATCGAATTGCCGAATTCAATTCTACCATTCTGAACAGACTGTCTATATTTACATACAAATCGTCACGCATGCTGTATACCATTTTGAAGCCTATCATACGAATGTCACTCAATCTCTATTTTAGAAGAATTGATGTGATTGGTTCTGAAAATGTACCAACTGATGGACCGATTATTTTCGTAGCGAATCATCCGAGTGCTTTACTGGACCCAATAACCGTTGCCACGAACTTAAATCGAGAGATTCACTTTCTAGCAGGGGCGAACTGGTTTGGGAAAGGGTTGAAGGAACGCATAATGAAGAAGCACCTAAACATGATTCCCGTACATCGACCATGGTTGTCCAAGAAAAAAGTCAGTAACGACGAAATGTTCGAAGAGTGCTACAAAAGCTTGGATCAGGATAAATGCATCATTCTTTTCCCTGAGGCGAGCACAGCAACGGTATCTAAGATTCGTGAATTGAAAACGGGAGCTGTTCGAATTAAAGCGGGATTTGAAGAGTT
Source organism: uncultured Flavobacteriales bacterium (assembly GCA_905479845.1). Lineage (GTDB taxonomy): Bacteria > Bacteroidota > Bacteroidia > Flavobacteriales_D > Crocinitomicaceae > UBA4466. The sequence goes on along the minus strand of CAJQOB010000212.1, from coordinate 1,063 downwards.
TACCAAGTTCGGAAAGAAAGTGCCAATTATCCCTATTGGCTTGAGTTATTCGAATCCGCATGAATTCCAAAGTCGAGTAGTGGTGAAAATTGGAGAGGCGGTTCTGCTTGATCCAATTGAAGAAGGGGCAGATTTAGGTGAGGTATATCGTTCACAAACTGATCAAGTTCAAGAAGAGTTGAAAAACTCCATCATTCATATTGATAACACGCAGAACGAAAGTTTGGTAAAGAACATTTCACGTCTGTTTATTGGAATACATCGAAAAGAGAACGATATCTCGTTTAGGGATAAACAAAGCAATTTTGAATTTGGACAAAGCGTGGCAACAGCTGTTGCTCACTTTGAAGAACAGGATCCTACAGCGTATTCCGGAATGTCGGAAAGAATAGAAAATTATTTCGATGAAATCAATGAATTGGGCGTCTCAGATGACTCTGTGGCTGGTTCCGAGAGATCTAAACCTTCCTTTTTTAAATGGATGTTTATGATTTTAGGGTTGATTGTCGCTCTTCCAAGTTTGATCATTTTCTTCATTCCCTATCAGCTAACGAAGGTCATTTTCCGAAACAAGGTGAAATCTACCATGGTTGAAGATGATAAAGGAGAAAACTTCGACTATGCCTTTATGGGGACACTAATTTTCGCTGTTGGAATTCTATTATTTGGACTCTGGACACCAATTATAGGTGCAATAGTATACTTTTCAACGTCTATCTGGTGGTTGGGTGTACTCTCAATGCTGGTCCTTTACCCGATGTTCCAATTTAGCATGCTTTATGGGAAGGTCGGACTGCGTATGTTGAATTATTACAGAGGAAAACGCATTCGTAAACAGAACAAAGAGCGTGTTGAATTTTATACTCAGGAGAGAAAGGCAATTATTGAAAAGTTAAAGGACTATCAGATTTCGTACGTGACTTCAGGGACATCGATGGATGCAAACTGATTGTGCTCATAGCATACTTCATCTTAGGAATTAATCGATTATCCTAAGTGATCAAACTCCTGACTTTCCAAATCATCGAGAGTTGAGTGCACATTCTCTAGTTTCGCATTTACG
>CAJQOB010000211.1 GCA_905479845.1 uncultured Flavobacteriales bacterium | reverse complement strand
ATGCATTTTTTATCGAAAGACAAGCTCAATTTTCTATAGGAAAAGATCGGATTTCATTACCTTACAAAAGATTCTAGAATTATGTAAACAAACTGGAAGATGGGAAAGGTAGTAGAAATTGCAACACGGATTAAAACAAGGGCTCCAATGGTTGTTTATGCTTCGGCAAAGGTGTCTTTTGATCATGGAATAGGAGATGACTCGCGAGGGCGAATCAAGGGCGATCGACAAGTTACAGTGATGACAAAAGAAAGCTGGAATGCGGTTTGCTCTGATTTAGGGCGGAAGTTGCACTGGACAACGCGCAGAGCCAACATAATGATTGAAGGAATTGACCTCAAAGAGTCCACTGGACTAATCCTGAAAATTGGCGAATTCTATTTAGAAATTACTGGTGAGCTAGTACCGTGCAAGAGAATGGATGATCAATTCGAAGGTTTGACAAATGCGTTAAAGTCAGATTGGCGAGGAGGTGTTACCTGTAAGATTCTTAGTGAGGGAATTGTTCGAGAAAATGACAAAGTGGTGGTGATGGAGCGTGAGTGATGTGTTCGTTTAGAACAATCCCTCAAAATCATCGTCATGCTCAAAAGCTTCGTGATCTTTCGTTTTTAATAAATCTCCTCTCGGGTGAACCTCCTTTGGATAGACAGGGTCGAATGGAGAGTTGGAGTCATGTTCCAAAGCTCCTGAAGGTGGAGGTGTCCAATCGCCATACATAATTCTATTGATTTTCGGTTGTATAATCCAGAACCCCACAACGTTAAACATGAAGAGGAAGAAAAGACCAATGTAATCACCTACATCTGCTTCTCTATTTAATTCAATCGATTTCAAGGTTTTCGCGCAGTAATAAAAGAGATAACATTGGCAAAATAGAACGAATAAGGTCAGCGGAAGAAACATTAGTGTGTAACGTTGAAATGACATTATTCTCCAAAGGAAAGTCGCAGGGTTTCTACCAGACGCTAAATCAGAAAACACAGAAATCATCTCGTACATTAAGTACAAATTGTACAGCTGATAGAGAATAATAACCAGAAAAAATAGTTTGAATAATGTATCATTCATCCCAATGCTTTTTGGGAGCAAATGTTTCATTCCATCTCCGATGGACCACATCCAACCCAATTGTACAAATACAACAAAGAAAGAGACAATACCGAGTATGATGATCAGATATCCAAGATCTGGAACTCTCTGTGTTTGGACGGCAAATGACATCTGAGAAATCATGAATGCAAACATGATAATTACTGCGAAGAACATCACTCCAAAGGTGAGAATGAACAAGTGCCAGTGTTGTGCTCGATGAAAAACTGAGTTCATAGTAGAAATTGTTCCATAAAGATGTGAAAAATGGGTAAATAAAAAAGGGAACGAACTCCGATATTTGTCGGAGTGTTCCCTTGGGTCGAGTTGAGGGTAATCTCTTGAGTGTGGAGCACATTGTTAAACAACTAGGACGTTTAACGGTGTACGCGTGACACTTTTCATTGGCTTTTTTTGTTTGTCTATTGTCGATATCCAACTTAGAGAAAGCCCTCAGGTCGAAAAAGATAGATTTCTAATAACAGATGTCTGAAAAAGAAAAAGGTAACGATGAAAGAGTGATTTTTTTTCTGGAAGAACGTAAAGTCCTCGCAAAAAGATGGTTAGTGAGGTGGAAATTGGATGAGCTCATCAGAATTGTGAATTTCTTTAGTATCTTAGAATTCCAACAAACTATTTGATATGAAAAAGGTAATACTAGGAATTGGAGTCCTTACTCTTATGGCTTCTTGCGGAACTACAGCCGAAGATGTTAACGTTGCGGATATGAAAGATGCTTGCGATTGCTCAAGCGGATTCGTTACGATTGCGAATGACATCTTGAACGAGATCGGTGATAAAACCGAAAATGACATGAAGGAAGATGAGGAATTAAAGAAAAAGATGGAACCGAAATTCGAGAAGCTTGATAAACTTGAAGATAAATGCCGAAAGGAACTTGAAGTTACAATGGAAGAAATGAAAGCGTGTGATGAGGGTCTGGAAGATGTGATGAAAAAATTCGAAGAGAAATTTTAATCACCGACAACTTTAGAAAGAGAGGATCAATTGAGGTCCTCTTTTTTATTTCTTGAACTTTTTCTGAAACCTGTTCCAACGGGATTTCCCAACAATGGGTTCAATCATCTGACCGATATAGTTTTTAGAAAAATCCTCCCGAATTCCAACAGCTTCGGGTTCATGATCCGGACATACATACGTTCCAAAAATAAGATCCATCAGCGGAGAAATGTTTGCATAATTCCCAGCGTCTCGATCCAAATGATGATGCCAGTGATGGAGTTCTGGTGAACCAATAATTTTCTTTAAGGGACCAATTGGCAATCGTACATTTGAGTGGATGTATATCGCCCAAATTCCACGAAAGGCAATTACTCCCGCGAGAACTTCCATGGGAAATCCAACAATAAACATGGGTAGGTTAATCAGTCCAACAGTATAAATTGAATCAAGAGGGTGTTCTCGATGAGCAGCCAACCAATCCAAACGCTCTGCACTGTGATGTACTTTGTGAAAACGCCACAATAAAGGAATTCTGTGCTGCAAACGATGTCCCCAATAAATGAGCAAATCGCTTAACACGATCACTTCAATGGCTTGTACCCAAAGAGACTGAGATTGTACCATATCGCGAAATGAACTTGGAACGATTCCGGTCAACCAATCAGCAAAATAAGAGAGGACGAAATAAACAACACTGCCCCAAAGAAGGTACTGCCCAAGAAAATAACAGAGGTCTAGAAACCAAGCTTTGCGGAAAAATGGCTGATTTTTTTGTGCAGGGAATACGCGTTCCATCGGAACAAAAACAATGATTAGAAAGATGAAACTGAGAACCGTTCCAAGGAGCATGTACAGAAATGTCATTCTACTTAGATCTTCGTTTGAAATAAACAATTGATCCAATTGCCACAAACAGAATTCCGAGAACACCAATCCAGATTCCTCTCCAATTAATCGGAGTTGATTTCGTCTCAGGTGCTGATTTCCGTTTGGTTTTCTTAATCGTTGCATCAGAACTTTCATCAGAATCATCAGTATTTACAGATGATGAATCGCTCGGTTCCAATTCGGGTTGTTTTCTGAAGGCTTCTCGTTTTTTATCTTCAATTTGATTCGCTGTCTGTCCAACCTCAATTGGGTAGGTCATTGACTTCGATGAGTAGAGATGTATGTCGTCCAACTTCCATTCGTCTGGTTTGATTTCAATTGGGTGCAGCAAGGATTTCGAAGAAGGAAGGATCTCCTTTTTCATGTCTTGTATGACTGATTCCCCATCCAAATCAAACACCGGCGCCAATGATTTTGATGAAGGCATGACAGGTGCATTAGTGTTTTGCTCTATCTCGGGTGACTTTGTTGAATCCTGATCAATTTGAGTTGAATTGAGTTCTCCACCATTAGGACTAGTCTGCAGGGCATAGGATGTTTTCGTTGAATCGAAATATCCAGAACGATATATAACGAAGCCTGTAATCATCGAAATGAAGAAGCCAAGCGTCAGTATTTTAATTGCCTTTTGAACCAATGTGGTAGATGAATTGATGATAAAAGGTACGGAAAATAATTGTGGTTTCATTTTTAAAAACAAAAAGTACCGAACCAATAACTCTTCGTTATACCGAATTCAGAGTTGTTTTGAACGTAAGAAGATGGAGTACTTCATTCCTCCTGAGCTGGATTTTGCCTGGTAGAAGATGTAAGAACGTGAATCCTTTTTTATGACTTCAAAATTGCCGCCCATGTGCTCGTTTTCAAAACGATCGGAGTACGAGTTTACAAATACAGGGTTGTTCGGATGAGGTTTGAACGTCTTTCCTCCATCTGTTGAAATGAAAGCGCCCAATTGTGCATCGTTCAAGTTCCCAGATCGATCCATGTAACTTCGGTGAGTGATGTAATGATGCCAATAACTCTCTTGAAACTTTTTCGCACCTGCAGCCAAGAATATGACAGTATCTCCATTACATTCTGCATAACTTGGCTCAGTGGTGAAACTAGCTCCTCTCCAACCAATATGCTGGTCGAGGACGGGGTCTTTATCCATTTTCCAGGAAGTTAAATCGGAAGATGTTGCTCGACCGATGCGCTCGTATCCGTCTTCATTTTTACCATCGAAAAACAGAATAAAGTCCTTCTCTCGTTTGGCAATTTTTGCACAAAAAACACTATGATCATTCCATGATCCAGATGCCTGAGGAGAAAGAATGGGGTCCTTCAGAATAGTGTACTCACCGAGCAAATTATCTGTTGTGGCCATGCCAATATGCCGTTTACCCGTATTGTCCTCTCCGTCCATGAATACGTAGTATTTGAATCCATCTTGAACAATCTGGGAAACTATTGGGGTTCGATTTTTTGATGTCCAGGAGCATTCTTTGAAATCCGTTGATCGC
>CAJQOB010000210.1 GCA_905479845.1 uncultured Flavobacteriales bacterium | reverse complement strand
CATAAAAAACTGGAAGGATATGACCTTATTTCTATCCTCAAAATAGAAGTATTCAATCGTTTTCCGAATGTGTTCTCGAAATATGATAACAGCGTCATTCATCTATTGAGTTGGGGAATTCAATACTTGGAAAATCCGTATGATCACCTGCCCGATCGACCTTATCGTTTTGTAACAATGATCGAAAGCCAGAAGGATCATGTATTAGAAGCTAACTTCAAGCATATTTCTACACATCAATTCGATTTTTTCCAGTTTCCACTCATATTAGATCTCAGCGACAGAGAAAACACCTACAACGTACATGCTGAAGCGCCAATTATTGGTGTTTTCTCACGGATCAATTACGATCAACCGACGATCATGTTCCTCTTTGCTTTTCAGTTACTCTTGAAGCGCATGCCTCAGGCTAAAATGTACTTCTATGGAAAGGCAATGACAGAGCAATTCCAACAATTTTACAACCAAACGGCAGAGATATTAGGCATTTCTGATGCTCTTGAATTCAAAGGTCACGTTCCTAACCTGAAAAAGTCTATTGAAGAAGACAAAATCTCTATGGGCTGGATGAACATTGGAAACTCAACCTTAGGTTATTCCAGTATTGAAATTTCGAGTTTTGGACTTCCAGTAACCTTTTTCAATATTGATGAGCACGACCCATCGAAAATTGACAATCGCCTGAACGTTTTTAACGATTTAGAATCTTTCGTTGAGCACAGCTTTGATGTACTTTCTGACGAGGAAAAACTCAAGGAAGAGAGCAACAAAATTTGTGATTTCATTCAAACAAATCACAACACTAAAGTTAACATTAAGCATCTCGAAAATTACTTCAATAAATCAATCAAAAAGTAAATGTCAGGTGTTTCCATCGTTATTGTAAACTACAAAAATCAAGACCTGATACTTGGTTGTGTTCGTTCCATTGTTGAGAAAGAACTCAACCTTGATTTTGAAATCATTGTTGTCGACAATAACTCCGAAGATGAATCCGAGAGCAAACTGAAGGTTATTTATCCTGACCTGAAATGGATTCAAATGGGGTACAACAGCGGATTCGGTAGAGCCAACAACGTTGGTATAAGCGCTGCAAGTGGTGAATACCTTCTCCTACTGAATTCCGATATTTTGGTAACAGAAGAAAACACCATAGCTCAATGCCTTGATTTTTTAAAAACACTACCCGATTCTGATCAGACTATTTTAGGTACTCGATTGGTCAATGAAGACGGAAGTTATCAGGAAACACTGCGACTTACCTTTCCAGGTTTGCGCCGTGAAATTCGTGCAAACGCATTTTATATACTGATCGTCGAACGTTTGTTCAAGCGGAAATCAGACCTTAAGGCAAAGGAAGCGCAAAAAGCAGCTCATTATACTTCCGGCGAAGTGACATGGATTAATGGAGCTTTTTTGTTGATGAAATACTCTGAAATGATCCGCAGAGAACTCTTTTTTGATACGGATTTCTTCCTTTACGGAGAAGACACTGAATGGTGTTGGAGAGCAGCAAAATCAGGCATGAAATTCTATCACTGGCACGAAAAGGAACTCGTTCACTTTGGAAGCGCTAGTTCCGATGGTAGAAAGCAGAAAGTCCAGCAGGTAATGGCTTCGGATTGGCTCTACCTAAGAAAGACAAGAGGTTTTTGGTACACTCTTCTGACATTAATTGTTATCTTCGAGAACCAAGTGTTAGATGGATTTCTGCACTTTTTAGCGAGAATTCGAGGTAAGGAATTATCCGACTACGCCATACTACAGAAAACGCACAGAAAATGGATTTTTGAGATTTTGAGAAAATATAGTTTCCAGATTCTGTTCAAACGAAAACACTCAGACGAACGTTCATTCGTTATAAATTGCTATGATTAGAAAACTACGAGAAGACCTCAAGTTCAAAAAGAACGACCCAATCCTGTGTAAAGACGTTAAGTCACAACTTGCGAAATTGCGTGAAACACATTCGGTATTCACGCTATTGGCTCAAAACACAGATTATTCGTGGCAAGGAGTTAAATCGGCGGGACTTTCATTGTTTCCTGATAGTTGGATTGAACTTCCGCAGTACTACTCTACGAGTCTTTTGTCAGAAAAAAGCCAAATTGAAATTGGTGAGCACATTGGAGAACTCAAATTTGACCAGCTGATTTTTAATGGATTTGCCCCCTACTTCTACACGATTTCGGAAGCAGCAAAAAAAGCGAATCCAAACTTAAAAGTTAAGGTCATCTATCATGGATTCTTAGCGGAACTTTCAAAAAACCCCTTTCAACAAAAAGCGCTAAAACAAATGGTGGATGGCAGAATTTCGGGCGTTATTGACACCCTCGGGTTTGCCAAAAAAGGACTAGCTCTGACGATGAATAAACTGCACAATCTTGATTGTAAGGAAATAATCTATTTCAACCCTCCTTGCCAAGAACAGAAACCTTTTGATGATCATTTGAACATCGGCGCACTTGTGAGTGATACCTTTCGGAAAAACTTCCATAATATGGCAACAGCTGGATTCATGTGCGACAATTCGAGACTGCATGTATCGAAATCGGAGGACCTTCATTACCTCGGTGATGTCTCCAGAATTCATGCTCATGGATTCATCGAACATTCCGAATTCATTAAACTGCTTGGGCAAATGACGATCAATTTGCATG
>CAJQOB010000209.1 GCA_905479845.1 uncultured Flavobacteriales bacterium | reverse complement strand
GAATTCCCCAAAGCCTTAACGACGAACGATGTTACTATTACTGATGGTATGGACCTTGCTTTGTGCTTTGTCAATTCGGAAAGAACGCAGTTAAGTTTTGCAGGTGCACATCGAAATTGCTGGGTGATGAATAAAGCAGATAGATGGCACAAACGTGAAATTAGAGAGGAATTGGACCAGCGCTTTGATGACCAGAATGTAGTTCTACTTGAATTAAAAGGAAACCGACAAGGAATAGGGAAGTCCAGAACAAGTAAGCCTTTTGATGATGTTCAAATTCCTGTTCACGCTGGTGACAGAATCGTACTGTTTACTGATGGTTACGTTGATCAATTTGGCGGTGAAGCAAACAAGAAATTCAGAAATAGCCAATTGAGAAAGATTCTCATCGATAGTATGCATTTGAGCGCCAAGGAGATTGAAGGTGTATTGGTTGATACAATTAACAATTGGCGTCAAGAAGAAGAGCAGATTGACGATATTTGTGTGATGGTTGTGGATATTTAGGGCTAAATCGAATACTTAAATTATTATATACGCTTCATTTAGATTATGAGAGTTAGATCTACCATTTTTATTTCCATATCCATACTTGGGTTATTATTTCTCGCTAGTTGCGGTCGCATGCATAATGAAGAAATTAGAAAATCGTGGTGGAAATATGGAGATGGTTTTCATGTTGATGATGCTTTAAGGTTTGATGATTTAAAAGGTGACACTCTCTATTTTGATAATAGTCCCACGGCAATTATTGTGTCATGCGGTAAAGGGTTGTATAGAAAAACAGCGGTTTTAAAAATTGAAGACTTACGAACAGGAAAAGTTGGAACTTATCATGAAAAAGGTTCTTACTAGAAAGAAGCGAACACCGAGCCTACGTGGATTGTGTACTTTTTTGTATAAAGATGTCCTTATGCATTAATAAATCTATTTTTAACTCGAGAAATAGTGTTGAAGTATATCTTGCGATAATTGAAGGGTAGCATCAAAAAAAAGGGAGCTATTTACTTCATAAAAACCATTTTGGTCGGAAAACATTCCTAACTTTAAGTACAAAATATGACTGCGCTGAGCGTGTTAATAAATTGATTCATGTCGAACTCAAGAATTCATCTCTAAATGGAAATACTCATAATAACTGGACCTCCTTATTCTGGAAAAGGAACGCAATGCGAAATCATACATGAAGAGCTTGATTTCGAACATATTTCAACTGGTGACAGATGTCGTTTTGAAAAAGAAAACCAAACGGAAATTGGCAAGATAATGGCAGAATATGAGGAAAAAGGTGATCTGGTTCCTGATTCCTTGATGAAAGATCTGTTCAGTCAAATTCTGGATGAGAATAGTTCTAACAAGGGAATCATTTTGGATGGTTACCCGAGAACATCTCCTCAGGTTGATGATTTGCTTGAATTGGTGATGCAAAAGGACATGGAGATCGGAAAGGTGTTGAACATCGAAGTTCCGAAACCTGAGCTATTGATTCGAGCGAAGAAAAGAACAGAAACCTCCAATAGAAAAGACGATAAAGACCCACAAATTCATATTAAACGCATTGACGTGTTTGAGGCATCAACCAGACCTGCGATCGAATACATGAAATCGAAGTTGGCGGTTAAAACTTTTGATCGCTTGGGTTCTATTGAAGAAATTACGGAGCGAATTAGTGCGAGTTTGTAAGAGTTTTGTAGAGTAAGAAATGATTGAATTTAGACCACTCAGCAATTTATCAGTTCACTTAGAGCGATTAATCAAAGGGCGTCTGTGGTTAAAGGTAATCATTGGCTTGATGCTGGGAGCTGGACTTGGACTTCTAATCAATCCCTCTGCGGGATTTCTCTCTGAGGATGCTAGTTTACGTCTAGCCGATTGGCTCGATCTTCCTGGTCAAATTTTCATGAGACTTGTTCAAATGATCATGATTCCCTTGATCTTTACATCGATCATCACTGGAATTGTCAGTAATACTTCAGAAAATCTTAAAACCTTCGGACTTCGATTGCTGCTCTACTTTGTATTTACAACGGCCGTTGCAATTCTGATTGGTGTGATTGTTACGCTGATTTTAAAACCAGGTCAATATATTTTCTCTCTTGGGGGATTTCCAAATAGCACGGAAAGTCCGATTGGACCTGTAGAACAAACAAATCTCATTGAGGATCTTCCGAATGCAATATCAAACTTGATCCCGAATAATCCTTTGGAGTCTATTTTAACAGGGGAGATGCTCGGCGTAGTGATTTTCACGATCATCATTGGTGTAGCAATTACCCAGTTAAAGGCAGAAACGGCTAGGCCGATCGTTCGTTTTTCCGAGGCCGTTCAAAAAATATGCATGATCATCGTTTCGTGGGCGATGAGGTTAGTTCCGTACGCGGTATTTGGCTTGATCGCAGCTTTGATGTCACGAACGGGGGCTGAAGTTTTCCTTGGGCTCGGATATTACATGTTGGTGGTAATCCTCGGATTACTCATCTTAATGGCGTTCTACCTTATTTTGGTATACATTTTCACGAAGAAGAAGCCTGTTTCATTTATTAAGGCGATCAAAGAACCGCAACTGTTGGCGTTTTCTACTGCGAGCTCTGCTGCGGTAATGCCGTTATCCATGAAAACAGCGGATGAAAAATTAGGAGTTTCTTCGAATATTAGCGATTTCGTGATTCCCATCGGAGCTACAATTAACATGGATGGGACAGCCCTTTTCCAATGCGTTACAACTTTGTTTATGGCGCAAGCTTACGGAATCGAATTGTCAATTTTGAACTTGTTGTTGATCACGTTCACGGTAGTAGCCGCTTCCATTGGTACACCTGCAATTCCAGGTGGGGGAGTGATCATCCTTGCATCCGTATTGCAAAGTTCTGGAATTCCTGTTGATGGCTTGATCGTCATTATAGGAATCGATCGAATCTTGGGAATGTTCAGAACGGCGGTAAACGTAACAGGTGACTTGACCGCTTGCTTGATATTTAGCAAGTTCTATGGTTCCAAACGAGCGGATGAAACAACTGTTGAAGCGCAATAATTAATCTCCAAACCTCGGATTCACAACGCTGTTGTAAATTGATCCAAATGTATAGCTGAACCCAGTGTTTGCCCAGAAACGGTATCCTGTTTGAAGTTGTCGCTGACTCAACAAAACATCTTCTTCACTAGCGTCGCCAAGCGGAAGGGAAATTTGATCGTGAATCAAGGCTAAGTTCCCAGAAATTCTCCACGAAAACCCTTTGAAAAGGCGCAAATTCAGTCCCAGTCGGAAATTAACTCGATTGATGTCCACATTGTGGAAGTAGTGCGAACCAGTGACGGACCCATTTATCGAACCCCACTTCTCCTGAAATTCTGCTGCAATTCCCAAATCTTGAAACAAGAGTGTTTCTTCCATTCGATTATAAATCGTCTCCTCATGGTATGCGTTGTGTCTCGCCCCAACTTTGTAAACAACTCGAATTTGTCGTTTAGTCGATTCAGAATAGGGGAAGAAGTTGTACTCAATCGCTGGAGTTACAGTTAAATTTACTCTGTAATTATTGAAGATGGATGAGAAAGAACTCGTAAATAATCCAACCGAGAAGTGATCTGAAATGCTGCGAACAGCGCTTACATCAATCCATGTTGATTTTCGAATACTGACCACCGTATCCTCCTCAAAGTAGTAGTTCCCTTTGCGGTAGTTTGTCCATAGTCCCGATTCAATTTTCCATTTTTCAGTTACGCGGTCAATATTGAATCCTCCACTTACTCCAAAGTTGTCATATTGTTTCTCGCCATTGAAGTTTCCATTTGCATTGACACGAAAGACCCAGTTATTCCATTTGTCTTCAACGAGTTCCTCAGCCTCTGAATCTCCTCCTAGATAGCTCAGTGAAATTTGATCTTCATACCCTTTTTTGATCATGTATTTAACCAGCCCGAGTTCCATTGTTCGGATTTGTTTTCGTCGCACTTCATCATTCGTGTTATTAAAATCAGTTGACATGGTGAGCGTGTCATTGATTCCTGATAATTCATTCTGTCCATAGAAGAAAAAAGTGTACATATCTCCACCACTACCAGTATTTTGACTAACCAGCTGGACATGAACATCTGCTAACAGGCGATCCCGTACATAGCTCAAGCTTGTCATCTCCTGTTTAATGAAGTCTTGATCACACCATTGGCAATCGATAAATACCTTGAGTTGATTTTGACCATCCTGTCCAAAGGAAGAAAACGAAATTAGGTGTAACAGAATAATGATTGGGAAAGTTCTCATAAGGTGTTTTTGGTACTGGTATAAATGCAAAGTAACCCATTTAGTAACACCCCATCTGTCAAATTTCTGTTAAAAAGGGTAAATCTTTGTTAAGACACACGCTTAAAGAAATCCAATTGTCTGATCTAATTTTTGCGTTCTGGTATTGCTAATTGAAATTAAAATATTAATATTGACCGAACGTTTAGTCAAAAAAAAGAAATGCCAAGAACATCAAAACAATTCGAAACAATTAGATCAGAAAGAAGAGAGGCAATTCTTGAGGCTGCGTTGCACGTTTTTGCGGAAGATGGGTATCATTCAGCATCAATAAGTAAAGTGAGCAAGGCCGCAGGAATTTCAAAAGGCTTGATGTACAATTATTTTGAGAGTAAAGAAGAACTCCTTAAGATATTGATCGGATCTCTTTTGGATGAAGAAAACGCAAGAGCTGTCAAGGTACTTCAGAAACCAATGAATGATGACACGCTTATCGAATTAATCAAATTGACATCTGAAATAATGAAAAAGAATCCGCTCCAATGGAAGCTCTATTTCAATATGATCAATCAGCCTCAAGTGATTGAGATTGTGAAAGAGAAGTACTCATCGGAGCACGCTCTTGGAATGCACAAACTCCTCGAATATTTCAAACAAAATGGCGCTGAAGATCCATTAAGCGAACTCCATTATTTTTCGAGTACTATTTTGGGATTGAAGGTGTCATACCTCATGGACCCTGTCAATTTCCCTATCGATGAAATTGAAAAACGAATCATAAGAACATTTATCAAAAAATGATATGAAAGCAATAGAGATTAATAGTTTAAACAAGTACTACGGCGATTTTCACGCAATCAAGGACGTGTCTATCGAAGTGGAGCAAGGAG
>CAJQOB010000208.1 GCA_905479845.1 uncultured Flavobacteriales bacterium | reverse complement strand
CCTGTAGTAGCAGAATTTGCTGAAGGTGATGCGGAAGCCGCTAACGCTATCGAAAGAGACGCAACTGTAACCATCAAAGCAACTGTAGCAGGTGAAGCCTACGGCTCAGTTAAGCTTGAAAACCCTTCAATCGTAAAGTAGCCTACGACTACACTGTAACTTTTAAACGATCGAAAAGCCTTCACGCATGTGAAGGCTTTTTGCATTTAATGAGTTCTATGAACTAGCGGGGAACTATCCAATTCTTCGAATGTCTGCTCCTAAATTTCCTAATCGGATGTCGATATCTTGATATCCGCGGTCGATTTGCTCGATGTTGTGGATAGTACTCTTTCCTTTTGCCGAAAGCGCTGCTATCAACAAGGAAACTCCTGCACGAATATCTGGAGAAGTCATTTGGATTCCTCGGAGGTCGTATTTTCTATCCAATCCGATTACGGTAGCTCTGTGCGGATCACACAAAATAATTTGTGCTCCCATATCGATTAACTTATCCGTGAAGAACAGACGAGATTCGAACATCTTTTGGTGAATCAGCACACTTCCTTTTGCTTGAGTTGCAACTACAAGCACAATTGACAGTAAATCAGGTGTAAATCCTGGCCAAGGCGCATCAGCAATAGTCATAATCGAACCATCAATGAAAGTCTCAATTTCGTATGATTCCTGAGCTGGAACATAAATATCATCTCCTCGACGCTCCAATTTAATTCCTAGTCGACGGAAAATAGTTGGGATAATTCCGAGGTTCTCCCAGCTAACATCTTTAATCGTAATTTCAGATTGCGTCATTGCAGCAAGTCCAATAAACGATCCGATCTCAATCATATCAGGAAGTACTCTGTGGTAACATCCCCCAAGTTTTTTAACACCTTTGATTGTAAGCTTGTTTGAACCAATTCCAGAGATTTTAGCCCCCATAGAGTTCAACATCTTACACAACTGTTGCAAGTATGGCTCACAAGCTGCATTGTAAATTGTTGTTTCTCCTTCAGCATGAACTGCAGCCATTACGATGTTAGCAGTTCCTGTTACAGATGCCTCATCCATGTGAATGTAAGCTCCTTTCAATTTCTTTCCTTCAACGGCATAGAAGTGCTCACCAGCATCGTAATTGAATTTGGCTCCGAGCATCATCATTCCAGAGAAGTGAGTATCTAATCTTCTTCGTCCGATTTTATCTCCACCTGGCTTTGGGAGGTAACCTACTCCAAAACGTGCCAACAAAGGTCCAACTATCATGACCGAACCACGAAGTGAACCAGCACGATTCTTAAAATCCTCTGTCTGAAGATAATCAAGATCAACGTCCTTAGCTTGGAAAATGTATGTTCCTTTTTCTACTTTCTCGATCTTCACCCCCATTGCTTGGAGCAAACCGATTAGTTTATTGACATCGACAATGTCTGGAAGGTTCGATATGGTCACCTTTTCGGGAGTCAACAATGGGGCACAAAGTACCTGCAATGCTTCGTTCTTTGCTCCTTGTGGGATTAATTCTCCCTTTAATGGTTTACCTCCGTGAATTTCAAATGATGCCATGTTTCTATGCGATTTTCTTTATTTCTTGTGAATCTAGAAAATGTTTAAGGTCTACCGATTTCAAGAAGGAAAAGTTATCCACCGCTTAGCGTTCATGGAACAATTGTCTCTATCGCAACATGCGGGGAAAAAAATGAAACTCGCTAGAAGTTAATCATTGAACGAATTTCGGTCATAGGCTTCGACTGAAGCCATTTAACACATTACTTTGATCGGTAATTCGTTTTCTTCTTGCGCGAGCCACCACCAGAGCGTCGATTGTTATTCTTCTGGTTCTTTGGTTTATTTTCTAAACCGAGAGTTTTCAATAGCAAGTTTGTACTCACTAAATCATCGGGATTTTCAATCTTCAAATCACCTTTTGAGAGCTCCGAAAGCTGATCTGCAATCACATTATTTTCAACTGCATTATTGTTGTGAATAAGGTATTGCTTTTTCATGAAATTCCCCATAGAGTTCGTCATGTACTCACGCTCCCCTTCATCAGTCATCTCCTTGGATTCTTCCAAAATCTTTTGGGTATACTGTCCAAAGTGCCCAAAACGAATTTTACTTTTCGGATATGGAACTGGTTCAGGTCTTTCTTGCAATGATTCTTCTTCTGGAATTTCAAATGGAGAGTCGACATCAAGTTTAAAGTCAGACATCACAAAAAGGTGAGTCCACAGTTTGTGTCGATAATCGTCAACATCACGTAGATGCGGATTTAATTGTCCCATCACCTCAATGATCGCTTGAGCAGCTCTATTTCGCTCCTCACGATCTTCAATCTCCATGGCATGTTGGATCATGTTTTGAACGTTTCTCCCATATTCTGGAAGCAACATCTTACCTCTCGCCGTATTATATTCCATCAACTATTATTTGTACTCCGAAACTACTAATTTTCAAGGTGCTTCGCAAGTGCGTTATCGAACAAGCCTTTAGCTTCTTGGATAAATCCGAAGTGCTCGTCGTCGATCATCATTTTTCCTTTGGTCACATGACCTAGTAATGTAAAGCTAACATTTGACTCTGCCATTCTTTCGATGAACTCGTCTTCGCTGTCTTCGTTTACAGTCACCACTACTCTACCTTGACCTTCTCCGAACAAGAATGCATCTTCACGAATTTCAGAATCCGTTACGATGTCAAACCCAAGTTCACGAGGCATTGCCATTTCCGTCATTGTCACAAACAACCCACCATCAGAGATGTCGTGTGCCGCATTTACCAATTGATCATCGATCAAGCTAAGAATCACTTGGTGCATTGTATACTCCTCTTCTAAGTTGAAGTAAGGTGCTGGAGATTCTTTCACTCCGTGGTACGTTGCCAAGTATTCTGACGAGTTGATATCATTGTGAGATTGACCAATAATGAAGATCAAATCTCCTTTTTGTTTGAAATCAAGCGTCATCATTTTACTCTTATCCTCTACCAATCCAATCATTCCGATTGTTGGTGTTGGGAAAACAGGAATTTCAACTCCGTCTTTCACCGTTTGGTTGTAGAATGATACGTTACCTCCAGTTACAGGAGTTTCAAACTTCAAACAAGCTGCAGACATTCCTTTGATGGCTCCAACAAATTGCCAGTATGATTCTGGGTTGTATGGGTTACCGAAGTTCAAACAGTTTGTAATTGCACTTGGTACACCACCAGAACAAGCAATGTTACGAGCTGCTTCAGAAACAGCAATCATTGTTCCAACTTCAGGATCAGCATTCACAAAACGTGAATTACAATCAACTGTCATGGCTAATGCACGATTCGTTCCTTTAATGTTTACGATTGAAGCATCAGAAGGAGCGTTTGTAACCATGTTACGCGTTCCTACCATTGAATCGTATTGCTCA
>CAJQOB010000207.1 GCA_905479845.1 uncultured Flavobacteriales bacterium | reverse complement strand
CGGTCGTTTTCCTCCATTGGAGAAAACAAACCAATCGTTATCTATTTGTTTAATATCTACCGCAACGACGACGCATTGTTTGCCAAATCGATTTGATATTTCTTGAATCAGATCTGGACGTCGAATTGCGGCAGAGTTGATGCTTACCTTATCCGCACCTGAAAGAATCACTGCTTGCGCGTCTTCTAAACTAGAAATTCCACCTCCAACGGTAAACGGAATGGTGATTTCTGCGGCAATTTTTTCCACGAGCGAACAAATGGTTTTTCGTTTGTCATTTGTAGCCGTGATATCCAAGAAGACCAATTCATCGGCGCCTTCATCAACGTATCGTTTTGCCAGTTCTATAGGGTCTCCAGCGTCCCGTATCCCCTCAAAGTTGATTCCTTTTACTGTTCGTCCATCTTGAATGTCCAAACAAGGGATAATTCGTTTCTTCAACATAACTTACTGAGTGCTTCAAGTGAGACTTTGCCTTCATAAATGGCTTTTCCAATGATTGCTCCGTCGCACCCAATTTCTTTCAATAGTAAGAGATCTTCTAGCTTGGAAACACCACCGCTGGCAATCAATTTAACATCTGTTCGTTGCATGATTTCTGCATATAGCGAGAGGGAAGGACCTTTTAGCATTCCGTCTTTTGAAATATCGGTGCAGATCACTTCTTCAATTCCTTTTTCTTGGTAATTCTTGATGAAATCAATAACGTCGAGATCCGCTAATTCTGTCCAGCCTTGAGTTGCAATTTTTCGATTAAGGCAGTCGGCGCCAAGGATGATTTTGTCACTGTATCGCTCAATCCAACTCTCGAATTCCAAAGGTTTTTGAACGGCAATGCTTCCCCCTGTAACTTTGTGGGCTCCCGCCTCAAAAGCGATTTTCAAGTCTTCATTACTCTTGAGTCCTCCTCCAAAGTCAATGATGAGGTTCGTTTGACGCGCAATTTTTTCCAGAACAGGATAGTTGATGATGCGTGATGCTTTTGCACCGTCCAAATCAACGAGGTGGAGGTGTGTTAATCCCACATCTTCAAACATTTTCGCAACTTCGACGGGGTTTTCATTGTAGACTTTCTTTGTCGAGTAATCGCCTTTGGTGAGCCGAACGCATTTACCGTCGATGAGGTCTATTGCAGGTATTATTTTCATAATTCTAGAAAGTTTTGAATGAGTTTTGAGCCTGTCGCCGCAGATTTTTCGGGGTGAAATTGTACACCGTAGAAATTGTCTTTTTGCAATGCGGCAGAGAAGGGTAGAATGTAATCGCAAGTTGCTGAAGTAGCAGAGCAAATTTCAGCGTAAAAGCTATGAACGAAGTAAAAGTCATCAGAGGATTTGATCCTATTAAATATAGGAGATGCCGTCAGCTCGCAAGAATTCCAGCCCATGTGTGGAACATTAAGAATCGGTTTAAATTCCTTGACAGGTGTATCAAAAACACCTAAGGTTTTTGTTGATCCTTCTTCGGAATAACTACAGAGGAGTTGCATGCCGAGGCAAATACCCAGAACAGGTTTTTCAAGTGTTGGAATGAGGACGTCTAATTGTTGTTCCCGTAGTTGATTCATTGCAAATGAAGCTTCACCGACCCCTGGGAAAATTACCTTGTCCGCTTCTTGTAGTTCTATGGGGTCATTTGTCAGCTTCGATTCGGAACCAAGTCGTGCGAGAGCATTTTGGACGGAGCGAATGTTTCCAGCCCCGTAATCAATAATTGCGATCATAATGTTCCTTTTGTACTTGGGATTGAAAAATCAGATGTTTGCGCAACCGCCATTCGAATAGCTCGTGCGAAACCTTTAAAAATTGCTTCAATTTTGTGGTGTTCATTTGTTCCTTCCGCTTTGATGTTCAGGTTGCATTGTGCGCCATCAGCAAAAGATTTAAAAAAGTGCATAAACATTTCGGTCGGCATTTCTCCGATCATTTCACGCTTGAAATCAGCTCCCCAAACAAGCCAAGAACGTCCTCCAAAATCAATGGCGACTTGTGCGAGACAATCGTCCATGGGAAGAAGAAAACCATAACGAGCAATGCCTTTTTTCTGTCCTAGTGCCGTTCGGAAGGCTTCACCCAGCGCGATTGCAACATCTTCCATTGTGTGGTGTTCATCCACGTACAAATCGCCTTTAACAGCTATATCTAGGTTGATGCTACCGTGCTTAGAAATTTGATCCAGCATGTGATCGAAAAAGCCTATTCCCGTTGCAACGGATGATTTTCCTTCACCATCTAAGTTGAGTTCAACAGAGATGTTGGTTTCCGAAGTGTTTCGAATGATTTTCGCTGTTCGGTCTTGAGCTTTCAGAAAGGAGTAAATGTCCTTCCACGAAGTAGTTGACAATGTTGCATTTTCAATTGATTCACCAATAAAGATCCCTTTCGCACCTAAGTTCTGTGCCAGCTCGATATCCGATTCGCGATCACCGATAACAAAGGAATTTTCAAGGTCGTAATCTCCTTTGATGTATTGCGTCAACATTCCCGTTCGCGGTTTACGAGTTGGGGCATTATCTTTGGGAAAGGAACGGTCAATGAAGATCTCATCAAATTGAATTCCTTCGTTTTTAAAGGCTTGAATGATTTTGTTCTGAGCGGGCCAAAAGGTCTCTTCGGGAAACGATTCGGTGCCTAGTCCATCTTGGTTTGTGACCATCACTATTTCGTATTCCAATTCGGAGACAATTTTTGAGAGGTATTGAAATACTTTTGGATAAAATTCTAGTTTTTCGAGTGAATCGAGTTGGTAATCTACTGGTGGTTCGATGACCAGCGTTCCGTCTCTATCAATAAAGAGTACTTTTTTCATTGTGATATTTTTTTTAGTTCGTTGAGAAGAAGTGTGTTTTCGTTTTCGGTTCCAATGCTAATTCGAAGGGCGTTTGGAATCAACTTTGATCGATCCCGAACGACGATTCCTCTTCTAGTGAGTTGCAGATAGATCTCTGTGGCATTTTCAATTTCGATCAAGAGAAAGTTCGTATGGGAAGGAAAAATTCGTTTCACCATTGAGAGCAATTTTAGTTCTTTTATCAACCGAGATCGTTCTGACTTAATTTGCTTGATTTGAAGTTCAAAGTCACGCTGGTTTTTCATCGACCTGAGCCCTGCGGCTTGATTCAATGTGCTTACATTGTATGGTGGTTTGATTTTATTCAACAATGAAATGATTTCAGAATTTGAGAAGGCAATCCCCAATCTTGCTGCTGCCAGTCCGCGTGCTTTGCTAAAGGTTTGAGTGACGATTAGATTGTCATACTCTTTCAGTCGTTGGTTCCACGAAGGAACATCTGCAAAGTCGATATAGGCTTCATCGATCACCACAATTCCTTTGAATCTATTTAATAACATTTCGATGTCTGAATTGCGCAGTAAATTCCCCGTTGGATTGTTAGGTGAACAAATAAAAATCAGTTTTAAGTTGAAATCATCCAGGTACGGAATCGTTGCAGTTAGATCGATTTGAAACTTTTGATCCAACGGAACTTCAATCAATTCTGCGTCATTGATATCGGCAGAAACTCGGTACATCCCGTAAGTTGGAGAGAATGTCAGGGCTTTGTCTGTACCGGGTTTCACGAAGAGGCGAAAGAGTAAATCAATCACTTCGTCGCTGCCGTTACCAATAAACAGTTGTGTTGTATCGACACCATTGTATTCAGCAAGTACTTTTTTCAACTCGCACTGGTATGGATCTGGATATCGGTTGAGTTCACCAAAAGGGTTTTCATTGGCATCAAGCCAAATAGAAGCATCACCTTTAAAATCATCTCGCGCAGAAGAATAGGGCGAGAGTTTCAAAATGTTCGGTCGAACGAGTTCTTTTAAATCAAGCATTTTTCAGGGCTTTTAATCGGATGGATACCGCATTTTTGTGTGCAATAAGCTGCTCTGCTTCTGCCATAATTTCGATAGCTGGGCCAAGGCTTTGAATTCCTGAAACGCTCAATTCTTGGAAAGTGATTTTCTTGATGAAACTATCCAACGAGACACCGCTGTAATTTCGGGCGTATCCATTTGTTGGAAGTGTGTGATTGGTGCCACTGGCATAATCACCGGCGCTTTCACAACTGTATTTCCCGATGAAAACAGATCCTGCATTTGTGATTTTCTCGATGTATTCGCTTGCCGTTTCAAAAGCAAGAATGAGGTGCTCTGGAGCATATTTGTTGCTCAACTCGAGGCATTCTTCCAAAGTCTTAAGTTGGATGAACGAGCTATTGTTTAGCGCATCAATTGCGATTTCCATCCGAGGGAGAGATGCCAGTTGCACTTCAATTTCTGTTTGAACACGATTCAACATGATTTCACTTGTTGAAAGCAAAATTACTTGGCTGTCTGCTCCGTGCTCGGCTTGTGAGAGTAAATCGGCTGCTACGAATGCTGGGTTGGACGTTTCATCAGCAATAACTAATACTTCGCTTGGCCCAGCAGGCATGTCAATAGCTACACCTTTGGTCAGCGCAAACGATTTCGCTGCCGTCACATATTGATTTCCCGGTCCAAATATCTTATCAACTTTTGGGATGGATTCTGTTCCCTGAGCAAGGGCAGCAATAGCCTGGACACCACCGATTTTGTATATTTCAGTTATTCCAACCAGTTGTGCGGTAAATAGAATCGCAGGATTAATTGTTCCATCTTTGGACGGGGGAGTGCACAAAACAATTCGATCACAGCCTGCGATCTGGGCGGGAATTCCCAACATCAACACAGTAGAAAAGAGCGGTGCCGTTCCTCCAGGAATGTACAATCCTACTTTTTCAATCGCGCGTGTTTCGCGCCAGCACTTAACACCACTTTGTGTTTCAACGGAACTTTCTTCAATGACTTGCGAGTTGTGAAATTTGCGAATATTCTGTTCAGCAGTCTTGATGGCATCTTTTAGCTTTTGGGGAACCAGTTTGCGGGCCAATTGAATTTCCTCTTCCCTAACTTTTGGCTCGAAGATTTCCACTTGGTCGAAACGTTTCGTGTATCCTCTGACTCCAGAATCGCCTAATTTTTCCACCGTTTGAAAAACGGATGCTACTAACTCGTTCAAATCTTGAGCTTTCATTTCTGGACGTCGAATTAACTCGCTCCAATCGTTTCTGTTGGGTTTGATATATGTTTTCATAAAATCATTTTTTCGACTGGTACAACAAGAATCCCCTCAGCTCCGGCAGTTTTGAGCTGGTCGATGGAGTTCCAGAAATCATCTTCACGAATTACAGAGTGCAGACTTGACCACCCTTTTTCTGCAAGCGGAAGAACAGTTGGGCTCTTCATTCCAGGGAGAATTTTAGTGATTGTCGCCAGTTGGGTGTTTGGAGCATTCAGTAATATGTACTTATTCTCTTTTGACTGTTGAACCGCGTTTATTCTGAAAAGTAGCTGGTCGAGTAGTGCTGTTTTCTTGGGAGAAAGCGCCTGATTGGAAATTAGAACAGCTTCACTTTTTGCGATCGTCTCCACTTCTTTCAAGCCGTTCATAAGGAGCGTACTCCCCGTAGAAACAATATCCATGATACCATCGGCGAGACCTATTCCAGGAGCAATCTCCACGCTTCCTCCGATCTCTTCAATTGCTACATTGACACCTGCTTTTTGGAAATAGTTCGAAAGAATATTCGGATAACTTGTGGCAATTCGCTTTCCCTCGAATGAGGAGATTCCAGTGTATGCATTACCCTTTGGAATAGCGATCGATAAGCGGCATCCTGCAAAACCAAGTGGTTTCAATTCATTGACGCGTTTTTGCTTTTCCCAAACTTCATTTTGTCCTAAAATTCCGATGTCAGCAATTCCTTGCTCCACGTATTGAGGAATATCATCATCACGTAAGAAGAGAACTTCAATTGGGAAGTTGGAGGTTGAAGCTTTTAGAATGCGCCCTCCATTTTGAAGTTTGATTCCACAGTTCTTTAGCAAGTCAAGTGATTTTTCACTCAATCGTCCGCTTTTTTGGACGGCTATTTTCAATTTACTCATTGGTTTTTTGTTGTGCCTGAGTAAATTGGATGGAAGAAATTGCTAAAGTTTGAGCAACAAAAAAACCGTCTGATTTACTCAGACGGTTTAAATTTATTTGGTTCAATTACCACATATCATTTTCCGCTCGCCTGAGAGCAAGTATGAAAATGATGATGATGTAATTGTGTGTATTTCATTGTTTATTCGTTGGGTGCAAATCTAGGCTTTTTATTTTGATAAAACCAAATTTAATTTTGATTGGCTACTTTGGTGACATTCCTACATCGCATATAACTGGCTTCTTCTTAAGGATATAGCTCAGTGAAAATTCGTGCACTCCACCGCTCACTCCATTGTTCAATTTGGAAATAGTAGCGCTGTACATGTAAGCGACGCGGAATTTGTTTTTGATATCCCAGCCAATATTTACGCCCAAATTGTCTCTGAATTCACTTGATACACCAAGAGAGAACATGTTATTGTATGTAAGGGTCAAGTTCGGTTGTAACCTTTGAAATCCATCTTGATAAGCGTACAAAACGCGTGGTGTTAACTGAAATTTTTCCGCGATCTGGAAGGCGTACTGCGCATGAAAGTTGAAGCTAGGTCTAGGAACATAGTAGAATGTACTGATCATAGATTGTTCAGGTGGCGTTAGACCACTTGCAGAGAAACCAACTAATAGATTCTTCCAATTATAGGCAATTCCTGTATTAAGTTCAAAAGAATGAATGGGTTCTGTTGGCCCCGTAGGTTGAGGAAATATGGTATTCGAACTTTTAATTTGGTACCTTCCTACGCCTATGCCCGTTCCAAGCGATAGTTTACCTGCTTTTTTGAAATAAAATTGATAATTGTAGTTCAAAACGAGCTTGTTCGAGGTAGCAGAATAAAAACCTCCTGTGTAGTTAATTCCCACACCATGATTCGAAATACTCATGCCGTAATCGGCGTAAACGCTGCTGTAATTTCCAGACAGAGCAGGATAGTAATTCGTGTACGTTGCGGAAGCATGTTGACTGTACTGAAATCCGCTCATTGCGGGGTTAAAATTGGAATAGTTGTTCCAGAACATACCAGACTGTCCGAAGGAAAAAAGGCTGGCCATTAAAAAGGCAAGTGTTACTAAATGTTTCATGATTGTCCGTTTGATAGTTAGAACAGCTCACCACATGAAATAGTTACAGGCAACTCAATTTTAACTATTTGCCAAGGCCTCTTTGTAAGTCGAAATTGCTCGTTCTCGCGCCATTTTATGATCGACCATTGGTTGTGGATATGTTAACTCATCTAGATCTTTCACCCAAGTTCGAATATAGATAGCTTTTTTATCGAATTTTTCCAATTGAGTTGTAGGATTGAACACACGAAAGTAGGGTGCAGCATCACACCCCGTTCCTGCAGCCCATTGCCAGTTTCCGTTGTTGGCAGAGAGATCGTAATCCAACAGTTTTTCAGCGAAGTACGCTTCTCCCCAGCGCCAATCAATGAGTAGGTGTTTGCACAAGAAACTGGCAACAACCATGCGTACTCGATTGTGCATATACCCCGTTTCGTTCAGTTGTCGCATTCCAGCATCTACCATTGGGTAACCCGTTTCTCCTTTGCACCAAAGCTCAAATTCCGCCTCATTATTTCTCCAAGGAATGGCTTCGTATTTTGCTTTGAAGCAATGGTCAACAACCTTCGGGAAGTGATACAAAATTTGCATGAAAAATTCTCTCCAAATCAATTCATTGAGAAAGACTTCATGGTGCTTTACTTTCTGAACTAGTGATCGAATTCCAATTGTTCCGAAGCGCAAATGTGGGCTTAAATAGCTCGTTTTATCCTCTGCTGGAAGGTCTCTCATTTCAGGGTATTCTGCTAAATCATTAAGTGAAAATGGTTTCACTTCGATTGTCGATTTTTCCATCTTTAAATCTTTCAATGACGGAAAAGAGTAACCCGATTGGATGAAGTTAGGTGTTAGGTTTTCTATGGAATGAGGAAGATGTTCATTCGCTACAAACTGTTTCCTCCAAAGATTCTTGAAGGGTGTGTAAATAGTATAGGGTTTTCCATCTGCTTTGAGGACATCATTCTCTTCGAAGATCACTTGATCTTTGTATCGTTTGAAACCTATGTTATTTGCCTCTGCTAGATCGCGAATTTCGCCGTCTCGTGTTCTTGCATAGGGTTCGTAATCTTTGTTGGTGTAGATGTCTGAGATAGATTCTAAATCGATCAATTTCTTCCAGACTTCTTTGGGTTTTCCTATTTCCACGCGAAGCGATGAGCCAAGTTTTTGAAGTTGTTTGTGAATGTTCCTTAGCTCAGAATGTATAAAGGTGACGCGAGCATCATCTTTGGGCAGCTCCTCTAAAATGTTTTTATCAAAAATGAAGACACATTGAACAGCTTCATTATCGTTTAAAGCATGAAACAAAGCGGTGTTATCTTCTAAGCGGAGATCACGACGAAACCAGAAATAGGCAGTTTTCATTTTTTTAATGTTGGTAGTTCAAGTCCAATTCTCCTTTGAGAACCTTTATTACAAAAATCATTTGTCCGTAGCGCTCGTACGATGTCTTGATTTCTTTTTGCAGAATGTCCATCACTTGATCATAATCTCCTTGGAGGTGAGTACTTGTTGCATTGACTTTGACCGTTATTCCGGAGGCGATGCAGCGATCGATGAAATCTGTGATTTTAGGAAGATAATCATCAGTTAATGGATAGTTGCTGATTTCGATGGTAATTTTCATGAGCCAAAGATAGGAAAAGCTTGATCTCTAATCGTAATTTTTTTAAAGTGCTCGTATGAATTGTTCTTTATTGAAGATCAATTAAATCGAAGCATTTTTGGATTGGTTGGTCGAAAGAATGCGTGCTATACGTAACTTTCCTACACCCTATATTGTTATATCTTCATGCTTATGACCAATAGACTGCTTCTTTTGTCACTTCTGCTAGTTCTTATTTCTTGACAAAGAGAAATAAACAGCACAATGGGATGGGAGTACAACAACCCAAAGAGTAGCGGATTCCAAAAAGTACCATTTGTGGAACAAGAAACTGCGCCAGGGATGATTTTAGTGGAAGGAGGGGAATACCATATCTCTGGTTTTGGAGACAAGGATACGCTCCAAATTAATTCGTTTTATATCTCCAAATGTGAGGAGACAAATGGGCAATACTTGGAGTAACTTACCTTTTTGAGGAGGTATTATTCAGATGTCACCTATCAAAATGCGTTGCCGGACACAATGGTTTGGAATCTAATGGATACAACAGAGCGGGTGAGAAGTCACTTCATGAATAATTACTTGAGGCATTGGACGTACAAAGACTATCCTGTTGTAGGAGTATCGCCACAACAAATTGAGCGGTATGCTATGTGGAAAACGGATCGCATCAATGAAATGATTTTGATTCGGGAGGGTGTTCTAGATGAAAACAGGTCGATTAAGGATTCGACAGATATTTTTTCAACTACAACCTATTTTGGCAATCTCGATCCGCTAGAGTTAAATGTACAGGGCTTAGATCCAAATAATGCTAGCCGTGAAAAGGGTGAGCGAAGAATAAGAATAGAAGATGGTATTCTTTTACCTAGATTGAGGCTCCTATCAGAAAGAGAATGACAACACGCGCATTGGGGAATTGGTGATTCGAATTGTCGCTACCTTAAAATTCCAAAAGCTAGCGCTATAAAGTTGGACAATTTTCATTTTTTAAATGATGTTGAATCTTCCTCTAAAAAGTCATATCCTCCCGAAATAAAACTGAAAGGTTTGCAAAAGATGTATGCTCCTGTAAGAAATGTGTACAATCTGAAGGGCTTAAACTCAAATGTTCCTGAGTGCATAGGGGATTCGTCATCAACTGGAATAATTGGAGGTTCATTTTTAGAACATAAATCGGATAACAAGGCTGTCTATGATGGTAAAATTGTGCGAGGTGTCAAATATCATTTTTTGCTTCCTTTTCAGAAAGCGATCGCGATAAATGAGAGTAATGGCATTTATGGATTTCGTTTGGCGATGGATCGTGTTGGGTCTGTTCAGTACGATTGCCTTCGGAAAAGACGTTATCGATTTAAGTCTAATCGTTAGCTGTTTTTTAAAAACCCAGTTTTGTTAATAAGTGAATCTCCTGTGCTCTTCAAATTGTGACTAGTCCTAAATAACCGTTACAGGTTAAACATGGATAAATGTAATAATTAAGCCTCAGCAAGAACGTTCTTGCTGAGGCTTTTTGATTTATAGGTTCTAATTTTCATTTCTTGTTGGTCGTGTGTTTTTTCAGGAGTATTCATGTAGCAAGATAAATGAGGTCTCATGGTGTTGTAGATTTCTACGGTTTGTTTGATGATGGACTTCATTGTTTCAATATCACATTCCGAGGTGTTTGCTAAAAATTCTTGCTTTATTATACCATTTATTCTTTCAGCTACTGCGTTGGCATATGGATCATAGGATTCTGTCATGCTGCATGTGATATTTTGCTTCATTAGTTGATGCTGATACTCGTTGCTGCAGTATTGTAA
Organism: uncultured Flavobacteriales bacterium; assembly: GCA_905479845.1. Lineage (GTDB taxonomy): Bacteria > Bacteroidota > Bacteroidia > Flavobacteriales_D > Crocinitomicaceae > UBA4466. The sequence goes on along the minus strand of CAJQOB010000207.1, from coordinate 1,005 downwards.
GCCTCTGTCAGAGTGATGAATAAGTTCCTTTGACGGATAACTCCTTTTGGAAGCAGCCATTTTCAGAGCACTTAAAGCACCAGATACAGCGAGTGTATTGGAAACATTGTATCCCATGATTTTTTTAGAGTATGCATCTGTGACCATGGCCAAGTACATCGGGTTTGTTCTCTTGCCGATGTAAGTGATATCTGACACCCAAACTTGTTCTGGACGGATGACTTCTAACCCGTCGATTAGGTTTTTATGCTTTCTAAATCGATGATGTGAGTTGGTTGTGATATGGTAACTCCTAGTTGGTTTGATTAACATTTTATTGGCTTTAAGGATGCTAAAGAGTTGATCTCTTCCAATACCTAATATTTTTAAATCAGTTTTCAATATTGAATACAGCTTACGAGTTCCTAATCGAGGCATCTGCATACGCACTTCTCTGACTAGTGAAATCACTTGCACAGCTCTAAGCTGTTTGATCTTCCTTGTTTGTATTGAACGATAGTAAACCTGTCGACTATACCCGAACAACCCACAGGCGTAAGTTATACTTTCTTGGTGTTCTTCTTTGAAGGTTTCGACTGTTCGGGTGAGGAGTTTTTTCGGATAGGAATATTATACTCCTTTTCGGCAATATCGATCATCATATCAAAAATAATTGCCTTGTCGTCAGAACGTTTAAGTTGATCCTCCAACCGGTTCTTTTGCTTCTCCAATAGCCGAACCTTCGCCTCTAATTCTAATAATTTCTGTTCTGGGGTCTTGGACATACTCGAAGGGCTTTGGTTCTCCCAATCGAAGTTACCATATTTTCTGAGCCAAAGCAAAACCGTAGACCTCCCCTGGATGCCATATTTATTCTTGGCTTGGGTAACTGATAAAAGTCCTGATTCTACTTCTTGGACTACAGAAAGTTTAAAGCTCATCGTATAATCTTTCTGCGTCCGCTTTACATAATTACTGTCTTTCATGACATTACAAAATTGTGTAACGCTATTTCAGGACGAGACA
>CAJQOB010000206.1 GCA_905479845.1 uncultured Flavobacteriales bacterium | reverse complement strand
TTCATCATGAATTGTAATCAGAAGAATATTCCATTGGTATTTCTTCAAGACGTGTCTGGATTCATGGTTGGGTCTAAGAGTGAACACGGAGGAATTATTAAGGATGGAGCAAAAATGGTAAGTGCCATGGCTAACTCTGTGGTTCCGAAGTTTACAATTGTAACAGGTAACTCCTACGGTGCTGGAAACTACGCCATGTGTGGAAAAGCTTACGATCCCCGATTAATTGTTGCTTGGCCAACGGCAGAATTAGCAGTAATGAGTGGAGCTTCGGCGGCAAAAGTGTTACTACAAATTGAAGTAGCTTCTTTGAAGAAACGTGGCGAAGAAATCACGCCAGAAAGAGAGAAAGAATTATTCGATAAGATCAAGAATCGATACGATGAGCAAATTTCACCTTATTACGCCGCAAGTCGTTTATGGGTTGATGCAATCATCGATCCTATTGAGACACGTAAAGTAATTTCTATGGGGATTGAAATGGCGAATCATTCAAAACCAGAAAAACCATACAACGTTGGAGTAATCCAAACTTAAAACAATAGTAAATGCACACAGATTGGCAGATAAAACATTACCGCGATTTATCCTTGAATGAATTTCATGATATCATCGCACTGCGTATGGAAGCGTTCGTAGTAGAACAAAATTGTCCTTACCAAGATTTAGATGGAAAGGATAAAAAATGCTACCATGCTTTTTGTCGAGACGGAAAAGGGAACATCATCTCTACGGCTCGAATTGTTCCTCCAGGGTTGATTTACGAGGATGTGGCGATTGGTCGAGTGGTGATTCAAGAAGAATCGCGTGGAACTGGACTTGGACATGAATTAATGAAGGAATGCATCGATTTCTCGAATTTGGAGTTTGGTCATGCCCCTATTCGCATATCAGCACAAAAACATTTAGAAAATTATTACGAAAAGCACGGTTTCTCTTCAACTGGGAAAGAATACTTGGAGGATGGAATTCCTCACGTAGAAATGCTTCTCACACCCAATCAGAAATAAGTTATGAAGAAAAACACAATTATTACTCTTTCGATAGCTGCGGCGTCTTTAGTTGCCTGTGACCTAGCGAAGGACACGGCAGAGGCAATGGCTGAGAAGGCTGTTACATCAGCGGTTGGTGAAACAATCGATTTGGATTATATGGACGCTACAACTCGTCCACAAGATGATTTCTTTCAGTTCGCGAATGGAACTTGGACGAAGAATAATCCAGTCCCAGCATCAGAATCTCGTTGGGGAAGTTTCAACGAGCTTGATCAAGCCAACAAAGCGAAACTGACAAAGATTCTTCAAATTGCAAAAGACAGTGATGCTTCAAAAGGATCTACAAATCAAATCTTGGGAGATTACTATGCTTCGTTCATGAACATGCAAGTACGTAATCAAAAAGGTGTTGAAGTTATTGAGAACGAGTTGAGCCGCATCAATAAAATGAACTCAAAGAAGGACCTCGTTTATGTTGTCGCTGAACACCATCAAATGGGAATCAATACATTATTTGGCTTCGGTGTTGGACAAGATTTGAAAAATGTCGATTACAACATTTCCTACATGGGACAAGGTGGAATGGGACTTCCAAACAAGGATTACTACTTCTCTGATGATAAAAAGGATATTCGTGAGCAATACGAAAGTCACATCGCTGGAATGATGGAAATGTGCGGAATGAACAGTTCAGATGCCATGAACTTCTCCGAGTCTGTTGTTGAGTTTGAAAAAGCATTGGCTGAAGGTGCAATGACACCTGCTGAAAGAAGAATCCCTGAAAACACGTACAATAAGAGAAGTCGTGAAATGATGACGATGCGCTCAGAAGAGTTCGAATTAGAGAATTACTTCTCCTTAGTAGGTTCGAATTCATTTGATTCATTGGTTGTAGGTCAGCCTAAGTTCATGGATGCTGTTTTCCAACAAGTAAAAAACACTCCATTACAACAATGGAAGAACTACCTAACATGGAAAGTAGTAGATCACTATGCTGGTCACATGAACGAGAAATTCGTTCAGAAAAACTTCGATTTCTACGGAACAGTTTTATCTGGAAAGAAAGAGATGAAACCAATGAACGAACGTGCTATTGAAGAAATCACTCACATGTCATTCAGTGAAGTTCTTGGTAAAGCTTTTGTTGAGAAGCATTACTCAGAGTCAGCTCAGGAGCGAGTTAACACAATGGTAGACAACTTGTTGATTGTATTCCGTGAACGCATCGAAGCATTGGATTGGATGTCAGCAACAACGAAGAAAGAAGCCTTGAATAAATTGAACTCTATTGGACGTAAGTTAGGATTCCCGTCGAGATGGGAGGACTTCAGTTCATTGAATTTCACTTCTGAGAACTACATTGAGAATATTCGTGAAATGGCGCAGTACGATCACAAGAAGAACATGGCAAAACTTCATGATCCAGTGGATAAGGACGAATGGGGAATGCCTGTACACATGGTGAATGCGTACTACCACCCTCTCTTGAATGAGATTGCTTTCCCTGCTGGAATTATGCAAGCTCCTTTCTTCAGTGATCAATATGAAGACGCTGTAAACTACAGCCGAATCGGGATGGTGATCGGACACGAATTCACGCACGGATTTGACGATATGGGATCTAAATTTGCTGCTGATGGTTCGTTCAAGAACTGGTGGACAGAGTCTGATCGTAACTTGTTCGAAGAGCGTACAGCGAAATTGGGAGCAACATTCTCAGGATTCTGCCCTATTGACGGTCACTGTGTAAACTCAGATTTAACAATGGGAGAAAACATTGCTGATTTAGGAGGATTGACACTTGCTTTCCATGCGTACAAGCGTACCGCTGAATACCAATCAGGAGTAAGCAAAAAAGGGTACACGCCTGCTCAGAGATTCTTCATTGGATTCGCGCAATTGTGGAAAATAAATTACACGGATGAAGAATTGAAGAATCGAATTGCGAATGATCCACACTCACCAGGAATGTACAGAGTGAACGGGCCATTGATGAACTGTCCTGAGTTCTTCGAAGCATTCGATGTTCAGGAAGGCGATGCAATGAGAAACTCAAGCGAGACGATTTCTAAGATTTGGTAATTTGATATTGAAAAGATTCAAAGAAATCTAATTGAATAAAAAATCCCGCTTTGACAATGTCAAAGCGGGATTTCTATTTATTAATGAGTTTAGTTCAAATGAATTAACAATCTCGCATTGTTTTTTCGTGTCTTCTTCACCTCTATAGACTTACTGTAATTCAAGATCGCATTTAATGTTGAAGTTTTTGGAGCGAGTTTTAACTCCTCGCTAGGAGCAATTTCAGGGTATTTTTTTAACATAGGCATGTAT
>CAJQOB010000205.1 GCA_905479845.1 uncultured Flavobacteriales bacterium | reverse complement strand
GTGAGAGGTCGGTGTCAGCTAGTTTGGCCGCGGTTTTTTGTATGGTCTTGTTGTGCTTCTGCAGACGGTCACGCTCGTCTGGATCGGCTAGCTTTCGAACCCAAGAAATGTGTGAGATGACATGCGTAAGCGGGAGGCGAAAGGTTGCGATCGTTTGCCTTGTATTAATCACATCCATTTTCTTTACCATCTGAGGGAATGATACATGACCCGAAAGCAACTTGTAGGTGCCGGCATTGTCTAGCGTATCTTGATTCTCAAATATATTTCTACTCTCTATGTGCAATAACGTTTCATCGTCTTCAAACTGTTCAATCAAAAAGCGGTTCATCGAACTGCCTGCAGTTTTGGGGATGTGTAGATAGAAAATTGGCTTACTCATGGTTCGGGTCGACAGGTTTATTCTGTAATAGGTGGGCCATAGTTACAAGGTTTGAGACCGATATCCCTCAATCTGGCTCCAAGCTCCTGGTTGATCGTTGCGTTTATTATTTCTTGTGATAACGATTCGGCTAGAAATTATTTTTTAGAACTCTGAATTTGCGAACTATTTAAATTGTATTTGAGGATATTTAGGGGGCATTTGCCATTTGGGCTTATGAAGGATCATATCCAAAAAAGGCAATCTCTTCCTCCAACTCGTCCGACACAAATCGAAACTCGGATTGAGTAAAGCCTTTCTTCCAGCCCTCAATGCTGTCCTTCTTCCAATCAATGATATCAAAATCTATTGATATGTCGCCTAGCACTCTCTCTAATGCAATTTTGACCATCTCCCTTTCCAAGGCTATGTCTTCAAGTCTAACCAATGAATAAAAATTTGCTTTGCTGTTTAAGATATCAGACTGAGTTCGAAACTTCGAAAAAACCTGCTTATAATACTGGCAACCTTCACTCAATGATGAAACCCAGCCTATATTCAAAATTGATTTAACCACCGCACGTGGATCCCGTTGAATATTAATAATTACAGCATCGGGTATTAGCTTCCACAAAAAATCAACTTGCAAGATGTTATGTGGAGTTTTTTCAACCCAATGATGTTTCTCGGATTCTCTTGCTGCAGATGAAAATAAATCATCTACGTATTGCCCAGCAATAGAGAAAAAGTAATCTTCTTTGAGGTAGAGTGCGACACTTTCAGTGTCATTTTTGAAATTTGATAAAAACGATTCCAGATACTCAAAGTACCTGCCTCCACCAAGCAGTTCATCAAATTTGTAGGGATACCCATAAACCTTCGAGGTGCATACCGTACGGGTCATTAAATTTCGGAAGTCATTGACCGCCATGGACGCTCGAGCGGGTGAATATGAAGCCGAACAATTCACATACAGATCAAGCAGTCCTCTCGGCGAAATCAGAAATTTACCCTCCTTCTTATCCAGTCCAAATATGTCCTTTTGCCCCAACAGCAATTTATTGAATACGCTTGTTCCGCTACGACCGGTCCCCCCAATAAATATACGTTTACAGTTTTTCATTTTTGTTAAGACCTGTCCTACATCATAATAGACATCAGTCAACCTCCTATCTTTCCCGCAATGCCCAAGGCGACCAAGCTAGCCTATTGCCTCACAAATAGAGCACACTGAAGCTCTCTGTAATGCACGGTAGCGTTGCCTCATAATTAGGACACTCTACGCGCATGGGTTGCTTGTTTTTTTTGCCTCTGAAGGCTGTTCGGGGCATAGCAGAACGGCTTTCAGAGGTGAGGTGGTCGGATTCCTTGGACAGGTTTTCTGACGGGTTTAGGTGTAATGGAGGATTTGTTTCGGGGGAGGTTGTTCATGATACGACTTTGGCGAGAATGGGAGAAGAAGCTCGTCGGAGCCGGATCGCATTGTGGACAACTTCCCGGCGGTGAACTTACGTCTTTTTCATGGGTTGCTTTATCTTAAGTTAGGTCAGCAACCTGTCCAATATTTCCAGACCGGCTCACTCCGGGAACTTCGTCAAAACGTCACAGAGTGGATGGAATTCTACAACCACGAGAGAGACCATCAAGCCATGGACTACACCACTCAGTGGTCGAACTGCGAACCAAAGCAAAACCAAAGCAAAGTAGCCTGACAGCGACTCGGGGCTATCCGCCCCGAACCCAGCAAGCTGAACCAGCTTGACCGTCCCGCTGATTTATTAACCTTGAATAAAATAATCAGCCCTTAAGTAGACCAGAAGATCATTAACAAAACTCACTTTTTACTGGCTACAGAAAGGGGACCACATCATACCCATTTAGAATTTTGAATTTCTTGGCTATTTTTTGATCTGCCCTTGATTATTTTGATGTTTCCTTGTTCCAACCAACCAAGTCTGCGGATTATTCACAACTTCTCTAAATGCGTCAAAAAGAATCCTTATTTGTTTTAAATCTAAGTATACATCCTCTTCATCTAGGGGACGAATCAAATTTCCATAATCTGAGACTTGCTTTATATCATATTGTTCCTCTTTTGAAATCAACAAATTCACTCTTTCTAAGGAAGGTTTAATTTTTTTCAGAAATTCTGAAAGCACATCCGGATCAACCGCAGGCATCTCAGATTCAACATTCGGCAACTCATCACAAAACCTATCGGAGAGTATAGAACCACACTTACAGCCCAGCAGCTCATTCATCCAAAGCTGAACATAATACTCACCTAGAGATAAGGATCTATTCACTCGCGAACCGTTATTCGAAATAAATCCAGTATCATCAACTCCCAGCTCAAGAAAAAACCTTCTACCCAAACTACGCTTGCATTTTGAATAGTTAATAATCCGGATTTCGCAATGATTCATCTTTTGTGCTATTTTGATCAGCTCTCTTACCTTTTCCGGTATATTATAACTTTCAAATAATTTATCGACTCCGAAGACCTTCCCTGCGCGCTTCACATGCTGACAGTGCGACGAAATTAAATGCTCGACAGGATCCCTAATAAATAAAATGATTACTATTTTAAACCCTTCTCTTACCAATCTTTCCAAGACCACCTTCCTTTTTGTCAATTCACCAAAAAGCGCTTCGGATGAAAACAAATAATCACCTTTCCAATTTCCGTTGTTGCTAATCCCTTTAAAAATACGCGGTATATGATTAGCATTCCCGCTCGTAATTTTACCTTCCTTTGCACGACTAAGAGACGGATGACTCGGATAATTGATACCCTGGTCCCCAATCGCGCATTCATTCAGAGCAAACATTGATTGTAATGCGCTTGAACCAGTCTTACCATGCCCAATATGTAAGTATACAGTTTTCCTCATCATTATTCTTTTAACTTTTTTCTGCTATAGGATTTGGGGGAAGCTCCACTAGAGTCGATAATAACAATTTTCTCATCGGCCGCGCAATATTTTTCCAATACATTAAAATTTACGGAGAGCCAATTTTCTTTATTATATTTCGCGCTTCATCATCTAAAACTCTCTCTTTCCAAGTACCTTCTATACTGGGAAGCGGTTCTGCAAATAATCGCCCGTTCGGAATCTTTAAAAAATGTTTCGCTACATACTCATTGCTATCCAAAAATCGCTCACAGAAACTACGGCGAGCAACTGGCGACAAAATTTCAAAATAGGGAGCATCTTTAACATTCAGATCCTGTAATGCCATTCTCACTTTTGATTTCAGATTGGTGACATCCTCCACAGCATTCAAGTCTATGAGGCTCATTGCCTCTATAAACGCTCGGCCATCAGATTTATTGTGATAGCTATGGTCAGCGGATTCGAGGTCCTTAACTTTGATCGTTTTCAAAAAA
>CAJQOB010000204.1 GCA_905479845.1 uncultured Flavobacteriales bacterium | reverse complement strand
CACGTACAAGTCAATTACATTTTGAATGACAACAATGTAATCAACCTTTAACTAATTTCTCAGTAAAAATAAAAGTCCCAACCATTTCGAAGTCAATCGAAAGGACTGGGACTATGTCCGCTGTAAAAGATGCGTTTTATTTCAGTAGCAGGTGAAAGCTACTTCTTGTTCTTCTGTTTTATTTTCTTACCCGAAAGTGCAACGCCCAAATCAACTAAGGCGTTATCAAATCCGGTTTTTTTCGCTGGCACTTGCTTCTGTTGTCGCTGAAGCAGTTGCGCAATCTCAATCGATGTTATCATAACAATGATTTTTGTATTTACTATTAATATAGTCAAAAGCTGTGCCAGAATTTGGGGCAAACGAGCGAACGGTAGAAATGATTGATCTAAATGTGAAGGGAAATAAGGGCGAGAAAAAAGACGTGCTATTTCTTCTTGCACGTATAAACAAAAGCAGGGGGGAAGTTCTTAATTGTAAAAGTGATCTTTACGCTTTTATAGATTGATTCCAAGAACTTCTTTGATTGCAAAGAATACTGAAATTGAACATACGTTCCTTTTGGTTTGAGGGAGTTGTATCCAGCGTCTACAACTGCTTGACGTAATTCGGCTGGGAAAACCATCAAAGGTAATGACGAAATAACAGCGTCCTGTGTAGTCTGTTCTTCTTCGGGAAGATATTTGGCAATATTCTCTGCCGAATCATGGATAATTTGAACACGTGGGTCGTCAATTCTAGCACTGAGTGTTTCGTAAAAATCATCGTTTAATTCGAAGACCAAAAGCTTTGCGTCCTTTCGCATGCGCTGCATAATGATATCTGTAAAAACGCCTGTTCCAGGTCCTAACTCTACAATTCCTTTGGCTTTATCGAAATCAATACTCGCTAGCATCTTTTCACCAAGAAACTTTGTGCTCGGGCTTACCGCACCGACCATTTTACGGTCCTTAAAAAACTGTTTGAGAAAGTTACGCTTAGCTGCCATTGTGATAGTTAGAGTTTCACTGCTAATTTAGCGTTATTTATTACTCCAAGAACACGACCAGTTAGTTCGTTATTCACATATGGACTGTTGAACGTCGCAGAACAAACCATGGTTTTATCGAAGGTCCATTTTTCTGTAGGAGAGAAGAGTGTTAGATCTGCAGAAGATCCTTCTTCAATGCTATTTGATTTGAGTCTTAGAACCTCGCGTGGACCATTTGACAGACAGTTGATTACATCGTTCAATCCGAACTCCGAAACTGAAGTCAAAGAAGCGAATACCGTTTGTAGGGCAATATTTCCGTACGATGCGTGATCAAACTCCACGTCCTTTTCCTCTTTATCATTTGGACGGTGATCCGACACAATTGCGTCGATGGTTCCATCTTTTAATCCTTCCCAAAGAGCACTTCGATCCGTTTCGAATCTTAGAGGAGGCATGAATTTAAAGAGAGAATCAAAGCCAAATACGGCTTCTTCGTTGTAGATCAAGTGTGAACTGTGCACATCAGCCGTAACGTTTAATCCATCAGCTTTTGCTTTTCGAATCAATCTAACGCCCTCTGCTGTTGAGATTCCTGTACAGTGAAGATTTCCTCCTGTGTAGGCCAATAATCGAAGGTTTCGCTCCAATTGAATGATTTCCGTTATTGATGGATCGGCTTTCAAGCCTGTTCGCGTTGAAGCCATTCCTTCGTTTACCATTCCTTTTCCTGCCAAGGAGGCATCCCTGTTGAATGCAATGATTCGTGCTCCAAAATTCTTCGAGTAGAGCAGTGCACGGTACATGATTCCAGAGGAAACTGGTTTCAAGTCATCTGAAAAGAGTTGAACACCCGCTTTGTTCATGTCGAACATTTCAGCTAATTGTTCACCTTTCATCCCTTCGGTGATTGTCCCCATCGGATAAAGATTGGTTACATGACCTTCAGATCGACGTTTAAGGTATTCGATTTGGCTTTTGCCATCAACCACAGGTTGCGTGCTAGGAAGGAGTGCGACATGCGTGTATCCACCAGTAGCGGCTGCTTCCAATCCAGATTCAATTGTTTCCTTGTGCTCAAAACCTGGATCGCAGAAGTCAGACTTCAGGTCAACCCACCCTTGAGAAACACATAAATCGGGATGTTCAATGGTTTGATCGGCTTCAGTAGAAATTGACGAGTCTATCTTAGAAATTTGCCCATTTTCAATCAACAAATCCATTCGTTGACCATTGTGGTTTGAACTAGAATCAATTATTTGCGCTTGTTTGATGAGAATCTTCATACGAGTTGTTTCACTATTTCCAGAAACGTACCAATAACATTTCAGCGATGACAAAAATAAGGGTTAAAATGAGAAAGAGCTTCCAATAACTGAACGGCTTGTCAATTGAGAGTTCGCCAATGGGTGAGTTCACGCCGTCAACGGCCGTAAATGATACATTCATCGCTCCTCGATCGGAGAATACTTTTTTGATGCCTTCCTCAGATAAATAATCGAGTTTGGATTCTTTTCGATGATAATTCAACGAAAGTGTTCCGAGATTGGAACTGGCATCGATGGAGTAGTTTCCAGCGAATAATTGCTCGAATTTATCAAACTGAGATAATGATATATAGGTGATTCCAGATCGTGAAGTCTTTTGAGGTATGAAGTCCAATTCGTCTTTCGACAAGTGAATGACTTCTTCTCCGATATTGTCAGCGTAAACAGGATAACTACTTTCGTTCCCGATTGTTAGCGCAATGGGCTGACTACGCTGACTCAATTCACTCATTCGAAGTACACAGGTCGAAAACAAAGCATCCGAAGCAAACACACCAAAGTCAGGGTGAATAGAGCTGTAGAACATGTATGCCGTTCCCTTCGGTTTTGAATAGGCGAGAAGTGGTAGCCCATTTTGCATCGTGATCAGCGTCTTGAAATTCGAAGAGCTTCCAACAACAGGTTGATAAGAACTGACAACACTTGGTAAATTCAAACGCTCACTTTTACTCGAGATTACATCTCGAATGAATGGATCGTCGTAGTTTAAGGATTTAATAAGCGTTCCGGAATTGATTTTTGCTCCCATCAACGGCAAGTTCAATTTGCCTAACAATTGATTCCAGGCACCTTTCTCAGGACTTTTCCCGGGAAACAGGCTTAATGATCCACCGTTTTCATTGAATTCAGTCAAATAGTTGATTACTCCTGAAGACAAGTTGTTTGCTCCATTAATGATAACCAAGTCTTTGTTTTTGAAGTTATCGAGCGTGATGGCTGATATGTTATTTTCTTCAACGAGGTAGTAATCTTCCAAATCCAGAACGACACGCACGTTTTTAATCGCGTCCTCACCATTCAAAACAAGTATGTTCGCATGTTCTTTCACTTCATAGGAGAGATAGTAAGTGTCATCAAAAGTCACGTAATCATCTGCTACAGCAACTTTTCCTGTTTTCCAACCAACACTTTTGTCAGAGTAAGTCAATGATGTTTCCTTCTTTCCGTTAGCGGGGATATCCGTATAGAATGACTTATTGAAACGATCAACCTTCACAGTAACTTCAACATTCTTTAGATCTTGATCGCTGGTATTGAATAAGCGGATATTGAGTTCGTGTTTCTGTCCGACTTTTCGAATTGGAGAGCTGAACCATACGGAGTCAATGAATATATTTGCTGTTTCCTCTGGAATGAGTTTTACAGGGTGGAATTCAAAGTTGCTCAATTTGAGCTTTTCTTTTGAGGCTGATGAATGTTTCTGGAAGTCTGATAGAATAACACTTTGCACGAAACTCTCATTCTCGTCAATGTCAATTTTCTGAATTGTCTGTTGTTTCCAATCAATGATTTCATTCAAAGATCGAGTCAACGGTGAGTAATCAACCTTGTCAATTTTGTCCAGAGCATCAATTCGATTGATTCTGCGCTGTTCGATTCCCGACATTTCATTTGTTCCAACAATGAACTGAGTTCCTTTTGGGCTTTTCTCTACAATCGATTGCGCTGTTTCCTTGGCAGAAGACAACAGTTCTCCCTCTACACCGCGTGCTTGCATTGAAAACGAATTGTCAAGGTAAATCATCACAATGTTTTCCTTTTTCAATTCATCAGCATCCGAATTGGGGAAGTAAGGTTGAGCAAAGGCCAATACTAAACAGCTAAACGCCAGTAGTCGCGCAATAAGTACCAGTAAATGCTTGAGTTTTTGAGTCGATTTAGTCTGTTGGTCTACGTGTTTAACGAATTGCAGACTCGAGAAATAGTGAGTTTTGTATCGCTTAAAATTGAATAAATGAATGAGTATCGGGATCAGGAGAACCGCAAATGCCCAAAGAAATTCAGGATACAAAAACTTCATGCTCCAAAAATAAGATTTTCTGCGATGTACAGGTGTGCGAGAATGATAACAAACGCAAATTATTCAAAAGCTCCAATTCCAAATAGTGCGAAATCGTACTTCGCAGGGTCAACTGGATCAAATTTTCTCAATTGAGACATCAACTCTTCCAATGCTTTCCAGTCGTCTTGTTTTCGTTGGATTAAACCGAGGTTTCGTCCGTGAGTACTGGTATGGACATCAAGTGGGATATACAATTCTGATGCTGGAATACTTTTCCAAATTCCGAAATCAACACCTTGTTTGTCGTTTCTCACCATCCACCGCAAAAACATGTTGATACGCTTGGCTGCTGAACCTTTCATTGGGTTTGAGATGTGCTTCTCTGATCGCTTTTCGTGTTCCATTTCTAAGAACAATTCACGAAAGTTGACAATTCTCCCTTTAATTCCTTCTATTTCTAAATGTGAGGAGAAGGCTTTCTCTAATCCACCATTTTCATAGATGTTCCGAAGGCTTCTGAAGAAGAAGTCCAAATCAACCGCGTTGAAGGTTCTGTGAACGAAGTCTAACTTTCTAGAAGTGTAATTGAGTATGAATTCATGAGGGTTGTTCTCCATGATGTCAATCAAACGTTCTCCGTTCTTGATAATGGATTTACGTTGCCCCCAAGCAATGGTAGAAACTAAATAGGCGACAATTTCAATATCTTCCTTTTTTGAAAAACGGTGGGGGAGTTGAATTGGGTCACTTTCTATAAACGTACGGGTGTTGTATTGTTCTGCTTTAAAGTCGAGATAATCTTTTAATTCAGCTTTTGTCATATCTGCAGTAATTATTTCGGACCTAGTCGAAACGGCTCCAATCGTTCATTGATTTTAGTGCAAAACCCTTCTGGATCAACAACACCGTGAACATATCGATAACGTTTTCCATGTTCGCCCATATCATTCAGGTCGATTTTAACCATGTGCTTATCCGGAGTGACCTCATGAATGTCTTTGAAATAGGCAGAATCGATTTCTTTTGATTGGCTCAATGTGCAATAGATGATGCGCATATTGGTCAATGCATAAAATGCTTTGTCCATTCTTTTGTAGGTACGGTATGCCGCTCCAAGTGCCAATAACGTAAGGATATTCCAAAAGAAAATTGTAAGAATGGTTGCAATTAATGTATCCTTTACGAGCATTCCAGATGTCCAGAGGTATCCATCAAGTATTACAAAGATTCCCAAAGCGATGAGTAAATACATGCGTACTGATCTCATTCGAGCTCGTTTGTCAACTGGTTCAATTAATTCAATCTCCTCATTTTTATGAAGGAGATCAGTTAAACTCGATGATATTAAAGAACTGTCTTTATACATTAAGCGAAGATTTACTCAACGATTAATCCATCAGTAATTTGGATTCTACGATCTGTCATGCCAGCCAACTCTTGATTGTGAGTAACAATTACAAAAGTCTGATTGAACTCATCACGCAAATCAAAAAACAACTGGTGTAATTCTGTCGAGTTTTGGCTATCCAGGTTTCCTGAAGGCTCATCCGCCAAAATAATCTTCGGCTGATTGATCAGCGATCTTGCTACGGCAATTCTTTGTTGCTCGCCACCAGAAAGCTCATTCGGTCGGTGAGTGGCACGATTCTCCAATCCAAGCATCCCTAACAATTTCATTGCTTCTGCCTTCGCATCTCCCATGTTTCGCCCTTGAATCAAAGCGGGTAGAATGATGTTCTCAATTGCGTTAAACTCAGGAAGTAATTGATGAAATTGGAAGATAAAGCCAATTGATTCGTTTCTGAATGCTGATAACTGACGAGAGCTCAAATCAAACGGGTTTGTTCCATTCAACAGAACCTCACCAGAATCTGGTTTGTCAAGCGTTCCTAAAATTTGAAGTAAAGTTGTTTTTCCAGCTCCAGATGAACCCACGATTGAAACCACTTCACCTGCCGTGATTTCCAAATCAATTCCTTTCAAGATCCTTAAATCTTCAAATGATTTCGTGATTCCTTTTGCTGTCAACATCTTACTTATCCATTTTTAAGGTATGTCCCATGCGATCGCGCTTGGTTTTCAAATAGAATTCGTTGTGTTCGTTCGATTCAATTTCCAATGCTACATTTTCGACTACTTCTAGTCCATAACCGATCAAACCAGTTCGTTTCGTTGGGTTATTGGACATTAGGCGCATTTTCGAGATTCCGAAAGATCGAATGATTTGCGCTCCAATTCCGTAGTCACGTTCGTCTCCTTTGAATCCGAGTTTCAAATTTGCTTCCAGTGTATCGTATCCTTCTTCCTGAAGTTTGTATGCTTTTAATTTGTTTGTAAGACCAATTCCACGACCTTCTTGGTTCATGTATACGATCAAGCCTTTCCCAGCTTCTTCAACCATGCGCATCGAAGTCTCCAATTGAGGACCACAATCACAACGACAAGAACCAAAGATGTCACCTGTCATACATGAAGAATGAACACGAACCAATATTGGCTCATCTTCTTTGAATTCACCTTTTACAATTGCCAAATGTTCTTTCTCAGAGTTTGTTTCCTTGAACAAGTGCATGTCGAAGTTTCCAAATTCCGTAGGCATTTTAACATCGATAACTTTCTCAACCAATGATTCGTTTTGCATGCGGTATGCAATCAAGTCTTCAATAGAAACCAGTTTAAGATCAAACTTCTCCGCAATCTCTACCAATTCAGGCAAGCGCGCCATTGATCCGTCCTCGTTCAAGATCTCAACAATAACACCGGCAGGTTCGAATCCTGACATTCTAGCCAAGTCAATTGCCGCTTCAGTGTGTCCAGCTCGACGTAAAACTCCACCTTTCTTTGCACGAAGAGGGAAGATGTGACCTGGTTTTCCTAATTCCTCAGGACGAATCTTTGGATCGATTAAAGCTTTTACTGTTTTCGCTCTATCACTCGCGCTGATTCCTGTTGTACAGCCGTGACCGTTCAAGTCAACCGAAACCGTAAATGGTGTTTCATATGCTGCAGAGTTACTCTGAACCATTAAGTTCAATCCCAATCGGTCGCACTCATCTTCAATCAAAGGGGCGCAAACCAATCCACGACCATGAGTCGCCATGAAATTGATTATTTCAGGGGTGATATTCCGTGCTGCTGTAACGAAATCTCCTTCGTTCTCACGGTTTTCGTCATCCACGACAATGACAACTTTACCATCTTGGATGTCCTTAATGGCTTCTTCTATCGTGTTTAATTTGATTTCCATACGTCTGATCGACAGTTTCCGCAAATTTACTGGAAAAATCTAAGTTGAAAGAGAAGTGAAAGGGATTTCTTTAAATTGATTCTTGATAAGCTATCTACCCGGGTTAATATTTTGTAGAGTCGATCAATTCTACTAAGCGCTTTGTCGTTTCGCTCCAATGATGATTCGTCTCGACAAAGGAGCGTGCATTTAACTGTATTTCAGTGTATTTGTCAGAATCCTTCAGTAAGGTTTCAATAGCCGTTTTGAACTCGTTGGGTGTCGACGCAACGAGAATCTCTGAGTTTTCGGTAGTACCGATTGGATTGTTAGCCAGAGGAGTGGTGATGCACGGAACGCCAATTGCCATCGCTTCCAAAAGCTTGTTCTGCATTCCTGTTCCAATCATCATGGGGGCTAGGAATATTTTTCCTGATGCATAGGAAGCTCGGATATCGTCTACCCAGCCTGTTAGTTCAATTTGGGTGTTTTCTGAAGCAATTTTCTTTACTCTTTTTGATGGGGACGAGCCTGAAACGAGCAAAGTTTGATCTGGAAACATTGGTAGTATCTTTTCAGAGATATAAGCTATAGCTTCCACATTTGGAGGATAACTCATGTTTCCGACGAACACGAAATCGTGCGTCTTTTCATGTTTTACTTCCTCAAAGAAACTTTCGTCGATTCCATTGGGAATACATACGATTTCCTGAGCATTTGGGTGCATGATCAATTGCTGATCTTGTTTGCTAATGATGGTACGATTCTCAAAAAAGTCGAACATCAGGGACTCATAGCGCTTCAATCGTTTTGATTCAGATTTGAAGATCCATTTTTTGTAGAAAGGCTGCTTTGAAACGCGACGTTGTATTCCGGCGCTAAGAGCATCCATATAATCCAGAGTCTTTGGGATAGAATGTTCGTTCTTCACGTATTCAGCCACTCTAACTAACTGACAGTAAATATGATTAAATGAGGTCTCCTCAAGTAACTGATTAATCTTGCTCTGTCCTTTGGAACTGTAAAAATATCCTACTTGGTAAGGGTTCCCATTTAGCGCAGACCGAAAGATATTCCATCCTTTTTGAAGTAAGTTTTGTTGGTGAACGACAATCTCAGAACAGTATTCTTCAACTTTTTTGTAATGCTCAGCTGTAATATCGTGATTGGTCAAAGCGAACAAGGTAACATCGAAATGTTTGTTTAGTTCTTTTAGTTGATGAAAAGCACGCAGTTTATCTCCTTTCTCAAGCGGATATGGGAATCGCGACACTAGCATGAGTACTTTTTTTCTATGAATTACCTTCGAAGATTTCAACTATTCTTTGACTTATGGTGTCAATATTATGGTTTTTATCGATATAATTCAGTGCGTTTTGACCGATTTCTTCTCGTTTCCCCGAATTTGATGAGAATTCCTCAATCTGTGACATGAAATCCTCTTTCGATTCTGCAATGGAAATACAATTACACGCTTGATATTCGATTCCTAACGCTCCAACAGATGTTGTGATGATCGGGACCCCAATTGCCATTGCTTCCAGGAACTTAATTCTTACTCCAGATGCTGCCTGAATAGGAGACACGAGCATTCCGTGGTTTTTTGCAAAATTATCCACTGATTCAACAAATCCATGAACGCGAATACCATTTTCTACATCCTCTTGGATAAATTCTTGAGATTTCGATCCCGCAATGTGAAGTTCCAACTGAGGATTTCTCTTTCTCAATTCAGGCATCCACTCAACCAGCAAATTCACAGCTTGACGATTCGGCTCCCAGTCCATCATTCCAAGGTGATAAATCCGATTATCAACGATATTGGTGTTAGTAGTTCCAATCTCCATGTTTACAGGGATATCAGCAATACTTGTTTTCACTCCCAAAGATCTGAATTCAGAAGAATCGTCTTTCGAAATTGAGAGAATTACATCAACCTCCTTGAGTTTTTTCAATTCGAATCGTTTCAAGTCCTTTGCCAATTGCTTCAAATACAACTTCTTAATCCAACTGGAATCCTTGGCGTATTGTTCCCACAGTCGGAATTCGACATTGTGTGTTCGAACCCCAATCTTCCCCTTGAAAATTGGCTTAATCCCTTCTAAATAAGGTAGTGTATACAAACTATCGAAGATGATTCCGTCAAAAGACTCTTTTTTGACTAATTCAATAATCAAAGCTTCAATTTCCGACAAATAGAATCGATCCGCATTATAAGAATTGGAGCTAAAGAGTGACTTTAGTGCAGGAAAAATACTGACATCTGTATTTACGAAGTAGTCAATTGGATGAATACGCTCGACAAGCTCCGAAGGGAATTGGTTAATGTCAAATGGGTGCTTGTTTGTTGAGAGCGTCACATATTGTACGTCGATCTTTGCACGAAGTAAGCAAGCAAGAAATTTGTTACTCGCCAAACAACCTCCATCAACAGAAGGGTAAATTGGTTTCGATGTGAAGAAGAGTAGTTTCATCGCTTCAATCGAATGAATTTCTTCCATGCTTCTTTACTGAAAACAGGGGAGTCGTTGGCTGCCGAATACATGAGCCAAATAGCTACTGGAGTGAGCGCCATAGACGAAAACCACATTCCAAGAAACGGTGAGATTGTCCCGGATTTTGCTAATCCATCTCCAATAGTCATGAGCACAAAATAGACCATGAATAACAATGCCGCAATCACCACAGGAGCACCAAATCCACCTTTGCGGACAATTGCGCCAAGTGGAGCTCCAACAAAGAATAGTACGATAATGGCAATTGTCAGTGAAAACTTCCGGTGGAACTCAATCAAATATTTGTTCATGTCCATTTCCATGGTTTCCAAGAAACGCTTCTGACTATCTAGCTTGGAACCTTTGCTTCGGATTTTAGTCTGAGCGAGATTGATCGCTGCCTTCATTTGGCCAGCACTCAAATCCTTTAGAACAATAATGCTGTCTGGGATTTCGGTGATACTAGGGTCTGATTCTCCAATTTTCGAATTCAAGTCGAAGTTTTTG
>CAJQOB010000203.1 GCA_905479845.1 uncultured Flavobacteriales bacterium | reverse complement strand
GGCTCCCCTCCATTGACCTCCAGTACCTGGAACTACGTTAAACGCAGCAGCAGGAACTAATGTAGCATTTCCGTTCAACTGAAAATTCGTGTGATCGCCGTCTCTACAGAGGATGTTCAATAAGAAAGATTGGCCGTTATTTCGCCCAAATGCAACTTCATCAGAACCCGCACAATTTGAGGGAGGAATAATTGCTATACCGAGCTCACAGCCGTATCCCGACATATGAACAACATACACGGCTTTATCCGCATTAATTGAAGTCAAGGGTTGAGTAATCGAATATTGAAAGGTACTACCTTGGTTCATCAGTTGTGTTGTGACAGCTCCGTCGTCGATTGTCACAGTAGTGAAATTTTCACTTGCAATGATAAACACCGATTCATTCGATCCGGCATTGAGAAAACCTCTATTAATGATGTAGTCATTTCCAATCACATCGGTTGGTACAATTTGATCTCCCATTAAATCGAAACAGCCTCCACCTCCAGAAGGGTTAACCGAATCATCGTTAATTGTTACGGATACAGGTTTGTCTGAAACCACAATTGATCCACTAAGCGTATTTCCTGGAGCACTCGTCATTTGCGTTATGTTCTGACAGGTATAAACGTTTCCAGCGACGGGTAATACAACCGAATAAGTTGTATTGGCGGGATGTCCACCGACAACATCACAGCGTGGAGTGATAAAAATGGTGGTATTGTCTTCAGTCGCAACTACAGAAAAATATTGATAGGGTTGGGTTACGACGCCGTCGCCATTTCTGTCATTGCTTAAGGTCCGATTATCCCAAAGTGTTTGAAAAGGAACAACGAATTCATTTCCCATTCCATTTTGCCCTTTAAGCGAATAGGTTTCCGGATTGTTGGGGCTTCCCGGTGTTATGGTTACCATATCGGAAATGAAATCATACACAACAGTAATCAGCTCATCTGAGGTGATTTTCACACCAGAGGTAAGAATATTGTCGGCTGGTTGACTTTCCAAGTCGTTCACGATGTGATTCAATGGAATTGAACTCACCGTGTTTGCAGGAACCACAAATGTTGTGTCGAATCCTTGCGAAGGAAGCTGCAATCGAACGTTCGACGGAGTCGCAAAAGAAGAAATTCGGAAAGCAAGCTGGGTATTACCGTCATGATCAGGTGTAACCCATGGCGCAGCAAACCAGAACACAGTGTCAATTTGCGCCTGTACATTGCTCAATGCCATTTGGCCGAGAAAGAGTAGAAGAATGAAATACTTTAGTCGCTTCATGAGGCTGTTTTTTCTAGTTTTCTTCAATTGATTTTTGCAATTCTTCGATAATGCTCTTATTGAGCTCATCATCTTTTTCGGCCATTGAAGGTTTTTTCTTACTGATCACGTAGGACAACATGACCTCATGTGAACCAGCCTGATAAGAACTCAAACCGGTTAAAGTGTAGTCGAAACCATATCCAAAGTTGAATTTTTCTCCAATTTGCATTCCCAATGAAAGGCCAATGGCATCATCCGATCGAAAGATTAATCCTGCCCAGTATTTCTTATTGAAAGTGGTTTTGAGCATGATACTATACTGAACGGGTAAAGGCTTTACATAACGAATAAGGAAACTTGGCTGAATATCGATTGGCATCTTCTTCTTTTTAGGATCGGCATTCAAATTAATATTGAAACCAGCAATCCCCGTATAATGGAATTCGAGGTTGCTATTGTAAGAAGTGAATTGGATATCTCGACTTAACATGTGATGCATTGACCCCATGACGAAGAATTTTTCAGAGTACAAATGAAACCCAGAACTAACATCGACAGCACTTGCCGAATATACGCTCCCCGTTAAAACTTCATCTCCTTGGTCAGCCAATTGAGCATCGTATAATTTCACACGGTATTGCATGTAACCAGGTTGAATTCCCAAACCTAGTTTGAGTTTATCGGATAGTTTAAAATGATGGGCATAGTTCAAATAAACCCCTGTGTTTTGCGTAATACCTGTTGTCTCTGACATGAGAGAAACGCCATATCCAATTTTACCTTCGTTTTTAAGCGATCCATTGAAATTCCCCATGATTAGACTTGGGGCTCCATCAAAACCTACCCATTGATTGCGGTACGTGATGTTGGCTTGATGAACTTCTCTACTCCCAGCAATCGCGGGGTTGTAATAAAAGTCGTTCAAGAGAAAGTTAGAATAAATTGATCTCTGCTGTGCCGAAGCTGATAAGGCGCAACCTAGAAGAAATACAAGTATGATTAAAAATGTCTTCATCTTATTTCTTGGTATTAAGAATTAACACTGTTCCTTTGAAAATATCTTCTTCGTTTCCAACATCGTTAATGTCTATCACGTAGTAGTATGTTGCTTCTGGAAGCAATTCCCCATTATATCTGCCGTCCCAAGGGAAGTTATATCCTTTCGAAAAGAATATTTGTTGTCCCCATTGATTGTACACTTCAACTCGCGCATCTGGATAAAGCAAGTTGATGAAATCCAATTTCCAGATATCATTTTTACCATCACCATTTGGTGAAATTGCATTTGGAATGAGCGTGGTAATCTCGTTTGTAACAGTATTGATCGTTATCGATAACGAGGTGCTATCAGAACATCCAAGTGAGCCAGTAACAACTTGTGTGATTACATAAGTATCATTGCTGAAATACGTGTTCATTGGATTTTCTTCGATTGAAGAATTGTTGTTTCCGAAATCCCAATAGTAGTCCGTGGCGTTTGTTGAAGTATTGATGAAGTTGAAAACGGCACCGATGTTTAATCCATTATTCGTGTTGTAGCTAAAACCTGCAGTTGGGAACGGAGGAACATTTAGGTTTTGCACGATCGTGTCGTAACAACCATTTACAGTCCCCACAATATGAGTGATGTCATAATCCCCCTCAGAAGTGAAAAGTTCCGTGGCATTTTCAGTAGCACTGCTTCCGGCGCCGCCAAAATCATAGAACCAATAATTTAACGTGTCATTGCTAGTGCTTGAGTTGTCC
This sequence comes from uncultured Flavobacteriales bacterium, assembly GCA_905479845.1. Taxonomy (GTDB): domain Bacteria; phylum Bacteroidota; class Bacteroidia; order Flavobacteriales_D; family Crocinitomicaceae; genus UBA4466. Next base: position 620 of record CAJQOB010000203.1, on the reverse strand, counting down.
ACAAAGTCTACAATGATTTGATTGTTTGGACAGTCCGAAGATGCTGTAAATGATGCTACGGGAACTTCGAATGAATTAACATTTTGGGTGATACTATCTGAACAACCTACATTCGAGGTCACAATGAGTTGCACGGGATACGTTCCTGAAGTGGCATACGAATGTGATGTGTTCGGGTCTACTGAAGTTTGACTATCCCCGAAATCCCATTCCCAAGATGTTAAGGTTCCATAACCAGGCAAGGAGAAATCAGTAAAGCTCACAGCGTCATATTGACAAGCTTCTGTAAAGCTGAAGTTGGCAAATGGAGGAGCAACGAAGGAAATTTGAACGACGTCATTTTCTGCCGCACAACCTGCGTTATTCGTCGAGGTTAAGGTTAGGAAAACGTTTCCGGATGTGATTTCGGAAGCGGATGGTGTATAGATCGCATTTAAATCTATATCGCTTGCATTGTAGGTTCCATTGCCTCCTGACCATATTCCTGTGTTCGTTGGGCCTGTAATTGATCCACTTAGATCAACGCTCGCATCGTTCGAGCAGACTAAGAAATTCGTACCAGCATCAACGACTGGTGCAGGTGTGAAAATAATTAAGACACTATCATATTCAGGTGAACA
>CAJQOB010000202.1 GCA_905479845.1 uncultured Flavobacteriales bacterium | reverse complement strand
CCTGCAGGCAAGTCACCTGTTAAATTTCCTGTTGCCTCGATGCGAGTCATTCCAACGATACTGAACACCACAACTCCGATGGTAACAATGTACACCCATTTTCTGTGGTTCCCAGCAATGTGGACCAAGTTATTTAGTAAGCCTACCGCTAGTTTACGATCTAAGTGTTTCAGGTGTTTCTCACGTGGTTTCTTCGAGAAAGATAAAACGATTGGTAGTATACAAATCGATAAGATGAATACCAGAATAATGTTCAATGAAGCACTGATTCCGAATTCAATTAGTTTCGGTGAGTTTGTTGTAATGAATGTCAAGAAACCGAGTGAAGTCGTTAAGTTCGTCAAGAAAGTAGCAGTACCAATTTTTCGAATTACACGTGTAAGTGCTTTGACCTTATTTCCGTGATCCTTGACTTCTTGATGATACTTGGTGAGGAGGAAAATACAGTTCGGGATTCCAATCACAATCATCAGTGGAGGAATCAATGCCATGATAATCGTCAGGTCGAAACCAAGTGCCCCGATTAATCCAATTGACCAAATAACTGCTACTGCTACAACAAGGTTACAGATGAATACTACACGGAGTGAGCGGAAAAAGAGGTACAACAAGAGCGATGTTACTAGGAGTAACAATCCTACGAAGAGGTACATCTCCTTTACAACGCGTTTCCCGATAATTACTCTCAAGTGAGGTAATCCAGCAAATTTCGCGTGACCTAAATCTTGCTCATACGATGAAGCCAAGTTTTCAATATCTAAGACGACGTTTGCCTTTTGTTGATCCAGTAAGAATCGACCATCAATCTCAACCATCATCAACGAAGCATTTTCGTCATTGAAGAGAAGGTCTTTATACATTGGGTTTTCCCTGATCTCTCGTTGAATGGAGTCAATGGATTTTTCCTTGTAAGTTACATCTGAAAATACACGGTGTGCATCGAATTTGCCTTTCTCACGATTGTTGTAAATGGTGAAAAGATTCGCTTCAGAAACCACCGATTCAACACCATCCAACATGAGGATTGAATCTCCGAGTTCTTTCCATTTAAGGAAACGATCTTCCGTGTAAAGTGAATCTGTTTGAATTCCGATTACCAGAACACCACCATCTTCACCGAACATGTCTTGAAAACGATCGTAGTCGATACTGGCCTGCGCTGACTTGGGGAGAAGAACACCGTAGCGGTTATCTAACTTCAACCCTGTCACGGCGTTGTAACCAAGAAACACAGTAAGAAGGGTCAATAACCCTATGATTATTAATCGATTCCTTAAAATTAGATTAGCAATAAATTGCCACATAAATGTCTGGTTTCCTTTTTACGAAAGCACAAAGGTACTATAATATATTCGGGGACAAAGGAATTAAAGGCGCAATAAACGCTCGGAAACTCCAACTAGAGAAGGACGTCGCGCCGAAACGATCCAAGGAACTTCGTGAGTATCCCTAGACCATTGAATTGTAGGCGCGCATAACTAAAACGAGCAATGATTCTAACGCTATTTGGTTAACAAAAGATTAACATTTAATAGCAGTTGAATATTAAGTCTCGACCTTCTCAAGGTGCATAAGCATCTACCACGGAATATCGATCGTTTACATGCGTATTCAAATCAGAGACCGCATTCGAAAAGTCAGTTGGAGTGTTCAAATAAGAATAAGCACTCGTTTCAGCATTCACCGAAGACTGAATCAAACTACTGTAATTGGAATAAATCGAAGACATGTTAGAAGTGTTAAAGTGATTATTAATGAAATCACGTAAGTAATTCTTGTATTGCGTTTCGTAGACGGCGTCGGAAATGACGTAACTCAACAATGGCCACTCGTCAGTTGCATCACTCAAATCAATGGACAATGCTCCTCCCATTTTCCCTTCTTCAAATGCTTCATTATTATCCCATGGAATCCAATTCAGTTGTCCAGTTGACGGATCGTTGTACATGTAATAGTTATGTGTCATTCTACCGTAGGTATCCCAATTTTGGATGGTGAAATTCACCGCCATGTACTTTAAATAATCGTCCATGTTTAAATAAGAATTCATCTCAGTTCTCCACTGAGCCGGGTTACTTGTTCGCAATGAACTATGAATTGTATTATACAATCCTACCACATCTGAGAAATTCGTACCGTCCGTTTTATTTTCAAAGTAACTTTCGGCGTAGGAACCATTTGCAAATGAAGCCCCATCACCATCAGGTTTGTAACAGTTCCCTGTATTTGAACCAAACTCATTTTTAATGGCACTATCAAATACCACTTCCAACACTGTGTACAACCCAAAGTAAACAGGACCTTCCCCATAATCAATGTACATTTCACAGAACACCGCTCTCGCGCAAGGCACGCCAAAGTCTCTGAATAAATCTGACGCTACTTTCTCACGCATTAGAGATTTATCGTTGAAATTACTTGAAAGTGATAACTCCTCAAACCCATAGAAATTCTGTCCAGTGATTTCCGGATAATCGTTAGCGAACTCCTCGAATTTTAATCGAAAAGGCAGTTTCCCATTTCCATTTGAGTTACTCAAACTTGAATTTCCCTTGTAGCGAATCCCTACATTGTACCAGTTGATTCCGTTGTGTTCGAGATTACATGGAACGTATATGGGAGTTACATCAGAAAACCCAGTCCCCTGAGAGTTGTCGATGTATTCCTCTTTGTGCTCTTGCATGATTGTCCACCAGGCTTCATCAATCGTAATATCGAATCGTTGAACGGTGTTGTCATCAAAAAATGAATAGTTTGGAGTGGATGCACTGTGCGTAGCTGTTGTCCAATCGGCTAGTAATTCACTCTGATCCACGGTTTTCACCTTTTTACATGAAACGAGTGAAATCACTACAGCTGCAATAAATAAAATCTTAGTTTTTATCATCGTTTCTATTTTAGAGGTTAAACATTAGGTTGAATCCAACAATGTTCGTGGATTGTGGTAATAGACTACCTAGTCCGCGCTCGTATCGGTAAAACGCTTTGAGTTCAATCAGTTTATTGAATTTGTATTTAGTACTAAGTGAAATTCTGTATTTGTTAAAGGACGAAACCATGTACTTCCCTGATTCTCTGAAAAGTTCGTAAGACATTTCTGGGTCTAGTTTCCATCCTTTGATGTTGTACTTTACTCCCGCTCGAATACGGAATGAGTTTCTCAAGAAATCACCTTCTTCACGAGAGTATGCTAATTCGTTTTTCGTTTGAAGACGAATTCGATATTTGAATTTAAAGCGATCAACGGAGTGTTTATAGTTGATATCTCCATTAAATCTGAGATGATTTTCATATGAACCATCATCTTTATCTCGATCGCCAATGAACCTAAATCCACCTGTAAGCGAAAAGCCTTTTCCTACTTTAAAGTTCAAATCGAGATTGGTGAAATACTGGTCGATCTTCGTACTGTTGTCGTACATGCGTACACTTTGCTCAAGGTTTAATCCGAAGACTTTCGTGATTTGCTTGTTTGCAGAAACCGTTGACCAGGACTCTAAATCGCGTGTTTGGATTTCATTTTGACAGGTTGCATTACTGGAGAATAAAATCAACAGTAAGGTGGATAAAAGGAGGTTTTTCATGCACAGAGTTTTAGCGTTGAATATTATGTAGCTCCACAAGAAAAAAACTTGCGGTCGCTTTCAACGAATCTCAAGATACATGAATTAAAATAGGTGCACTTAAAAATTCTTCTCCGATAAGATTTGAGCCATCTTAACCTGAATAGCTTCGGCTGCTTTAGCAGATTTCTCTGCGAAATCAGTATCCTGCGAAGCATAAATAATTCCTCTTGATGAGTTGACAAGCAAACCACAATCTTTGTTCCAACCGTAGTTAGCAACATCAGATAAAGAACCACCTTGGGCTCCTACTCCAGGAACTAAAAAGAAATTATCTGGAACCAATTTTCGAACTTCACCTATTCCTTCAGCACGTGTTGCACCAACAACGTACATTAGGTTCTCGTCTGTTCCCCATTCCTGAGACTTCGTCAATACCTTTTTATACAGTTCAACGTTATTGATGTCCGGTGTAAATTGGAAATCGAGCGCTCCTTTGTTCGATGTTAACGCTAACAAAATAACCCATTTCCCAGGAAACTCGAAGAACGGCGTAACGCTATCCGACCCCATATATGGTGCGATAGTAACCGAATCCGCGTCTAAATACTCAAAAAATGTTTTCGCGTAATAGTTCGATGTATTTCCGATATCCCCACGTTTTGCATCTGCAATAGTGAAAATATTATCAGGAATGTAGTCCAACGTTTTTTGAAGCGATTCCCAGCCTTTCGGGCCGTGACATTCGTAGAATGCGATGTTTGGCTTGTATGCTACACAGTAATCTTTTGTTGCATCAATGATTGCCTTATTGAATTCGAAAATCGGGTCTTCCGTCTCCAAAAGGTATGGTGGAATTTTATCCAAATCGGTATCTAATCCAACACAAAGGAAAGATCGTTTTAATCGAATTTGTTCGATCAATTCTGCTTTTGTCATACTTGCTCGTTTTTCAACTTTTCGGCGTTTTCTGCCATTTTCAATGCATCAATCATTTCTTGGACATCTCCATTCATGAACGCATCGAGCTTGTAGAGTGTTTTATTAATTCGGTGATCGGTAATTCTTCCTTGAGGATAATTGTATGTACGAATCTTAGCTGATCTATCACCAGTCGAAACGAGTGATTTTCTGTGTTCAGATCGGGCACTTTGAATTTTATCCAACTCAATTTGATACAATCGAGAACGCAACATGGAAATCGCTTTCTCCAAGTTTTTGTGTTGAGAACGACCATCCTGACATTCGGCAACAACCCCAGTAGGAATATGCGTTAATCGAATCGCTGATTCCGTCTTATTTACGTGCTGACCACCTGCTCCAGATGCACGGTAGGTATCACGACGAACATCAGACATGTTCAAATCGAAATCTACCTCTTCTGCTTCTGGCAAGACAGCCACCGTAATTGCTGATGTGTGCACACGCCCTTGAGATTCAGTCTCAGGAACACGTTGAACACGGTGTACACCAGACTCAAATTTCAATACTCCGTATGCTGCTGGCGCATCAATGTTCATTGTAATCTCCTTGTATCCAGCAGTTCCTCCTTCATTGGTGTTGGTCACTTCGTACTTCCACCCTTTTTCCTTGAAGAACATTGTATACATTCTGAAGACATCACCTACGAAAATACATGCTTCATCTCCACCAGTTCCAGCACGCAATTCCATGATTGCCGATTTTTCATCTTCTGGGTCTTTAGGAATCAACATCATTTTAATGTCTTCTTCCATCGGACCTCGAGCCGTCTCTAATTCATCGATTTCCATCTTTGCCATCTCTCGCATTTCAGGATCAGTTTCTTCAGCAAGTAATTCTTTGGAACTCGCAAGATTATCTAGAAGATCTTTGTAGCTCTTGTAAACTTTATCGATCTCCTCCAAATCTTTGTATTCCTTGTTCAATTTGACGTAGCGCTTCATATCCGCGATAATATCGGGATCGACAATCAGCGTTCCCACTTCAATGAATCTGAAATGAATTGCTTCTAATTTTTGGAGTAAATCGTTCATGCTTACTTGTATATAAATTCACCGTGAGGTGATTTGATCGTTAGTTTTTTCTCATCAGACGCTTCAACACGACCAATAATTTGTCCATTCACATTGAACTCTTCAGAAATAGCGATTATTTGCTCAGCAATTTCTTCAGGAACGTAAAGCTCCATTCTGTGTCCCATGTTGAAGACTTTGTACATTTCTTCCCAGCTGGTCCCTGATTCTTCTTGAATCATTTCGAACAATGGTGGTGTCGGGAACATGTTGTCCTTGATGACATGAACGTCATTTACGAAGTGTAGCACTTTCGTTTGCGCTCCACCAGAACAGTGAACCATTCCGTGAATATCCGATCGGTGTTCATCTAAAATCTTCTTGATGATTGGAGCGTATGTTCTCGTTGGAGAAAGCACCATTTGCCCTGCATTTAACGAAGTGATTGTCTCATCCGTTAAATTCTTCGAACCTGAGTACACCAAGTCTGAAGGTACAGCAGGATCAAAACTCTCCGGGTATTTTTCAGCCAATGTTTTGTTGAATACATCGTGTCGAGCAGATGTCAATCCGTTGCTTCCCATTCCGCCGTTGTATGAATCTTCGTACGTCGCTTGTCCGAAAGACGCCAACCCAACGATTACGTCACCAGGTTGAATCGTGCGATTAGAAATCACATCTGAACGCTTCATTCGAGCAACAACTGTTGAATCAACGATGATTGTTCGAACCAGATCGCCAACATCAGCAGTTTCTCCACCTGTTGAGTGAATTCCAATTCCCTGGTTACGTAATCCCTCCAACAGTTCTTCTGTTCCATTGATAATTGCAGAAAGAACTTCTCCCGTAATGAGATTTTTGTTTCTTCCAATTGTTGATGAAAGCAAAATCTTATCCGTAGCTCCAACGCACAATAAATCATCAATGTTCATAATGAGCGCATCTTGAGCAATTCCTTTCCACACAGAAACATCACCTGTCTCTTTCCAGTACATGTATGCCAAAGCAGATTTCGTCCCCGCACCATCAGCGTGCATCACGATACAGTAATCTTCATCACCGCTCAAATAATCGGGTACGATTTTGCAAAAAGCTTGAGGGAAAAGTCCTTTATCTACGTTCTTAATTGCGTTGTGAACGTCTTCTTTTCCTGCGGAAACACCGCGTAAGTTATATCGAGTATCTGCCATAACAAAAAGTAAGGGGCAAAGGTACGGATTTTTGAATTCTTGGACTCGCTTCTCTCTTGGATTTTTGGATTGCCTAAATAAGGTGAGAAACTGGGGTATTTAAGATTTATTACTGCCAGTACAACACTTGCACGGTTTCCCCAATTCCTCCATCCATGGTTTGTGCATCTGACACGCGAATCAACCTTTCATTAATCTTCCAATTGGAATCAAACCTTCGAGGAGTACTCAATGAACTTTCATTAAAGTCAGCCTGACCAAATTGGGCTTCGAATTGTTCGAAAATGGACTCCTTTGCTTCAGGCGTAATGTCGTTTTTGTCAAAAGCCACAATTATTCCCTTCAGCGAATTGTTTTCGAAGATAAGTTGCGCGCATTCAATCGGACACTTGAAAAAGTTCGCGTCTTTCTTCTTTTGAAAAGAACACCAAACGATTTTTAAGTTGAGGCTTTCGGCAATGAGTCGATCGGTTTCGAGCATTTCGTAGTAGGACGCCGTGTCTTGTTCAACTTCAGTCAACCAATAATTGAGACTCATTGGGGCGAACCAAGCGTATTCTGGAATAGCATCGACATCTACCACATTGATACGATTTTCTATCAATTCGTAGGTTTTCCCTAGTCGAATTTCACCGAAGCCTGTATCGTCGAGGGCGGTTTGAGCAATTGAAGTTTGAACAAAAAGAAGGAGTACAATCGAAAGTCGTTTCATCGTAATTTTAATTTTCCAAGTATGAGAAGATCCATTTGCTCGAAGCTAATTTTTCAATGTTTTCAATTGGGATCAGCAATTCGACAGTAGAACTTGGATACATGTTGCATTGACTTAAGTAAAGATGGACTCCTTCATCAGACAATGAAAAGTTCCCATTAACCATTGCTAACATGTTTTCCAATGAGGAACATTCAAGTTTTAGGTCATCCCGCTTTTTCGAATCAATCCTTACTTGATCCATCACAGCATTGATAATTAATTCGCCTTTGCGGTTTACCACTCTTCCGTTACCACTTACAGAACCACTATTTGAAACATTATCTCCCACTATGGCATAATCCCTCCCACTAAATGACCTGAGCCTACCTTGTATGCTATCAATTAAAATCGCGCCTGCCGAGTCGATGAATTGAGAATACCTCAACACACGATCGTAAGCGATAATTGAATAATCAGAATCGATTAGAAGCTCAGCATTACTGCTTAGCGAAACTACCTCCTCCCCACGTAAATTATATACAAGTTGTTCGTCTTTTTGAAATCCGTAAAAATAGGGCTGCTTCTTGTTTTCAAGACGTCTCTGATTGACATCATAAGAAGAGCGGATCACCCACTTTTTCGATGAAATATCGATACGATCATGAGTACATGGAATAAGTTGCTTTCCTTTAGGAGTGAAAATTCCTAAGCCTACTTCATCTCTCATCCGGAAATACCCTGTGTTGTATTCCTCAATTAGAATGTAGGTCGGTTCAACTACCCAATTACCATCAGCGTCTTTGATTCCATAAGTACAATTAATATTGTCCTTTACGATGTGGAGACCTTGAGCTTGACTAAAAAGCGCAGAAATAGAGAGAACAATGAAAATTAGGATACGTTTCATACTAGTACTTTACTATACAAACTAATGAAAGAAAGGTTCAACTCGTGCTTTGAAATAATTCGTTCGTTTTACTTGAAATCATCGATTAGCTCGTCATTCCGCCCAAGATCCTTGTCTACCTCTCGTTGTAACAATAGAATATTCCGATAATAAACGAATCCTGACATTAGCACATAAGAAACAATAGCTCCGAATAAAAGCAATCCTCCTGATTCTTTCCCTGTTGAAATACGCGTTGTTTCTTGCAGCATTCCTCCAATAAGAAGCGCAAGAATCACTCTAACCCAGCGCTTATTCATTTCGAAGCGTCTTTAAATTTGATGTTAAATGTATCCGTAAGCAGAAAATTACCTTCTAGCTTTTCTCCAGCAGGGCTCACAAAGCCACTAATTTTCCCTGAATTACCTTTCGTTAGCAAGGAGTTGAGTTGATTATCCGTCAATTTCTTGCCCATTAATTCGAAAGGAACTTTGAAACCGCACTCTTTGAAGTTTGAGCACCCAACAGCGGATTTTCCTTTCATCAATTTCGTACTTGAGCACTTTGGACAATCGATTGCTTCCAAATCAATGACTTTTTTCACTCGTTTCTTTGGCGCTTTCTTCTCTGGTTCTTGGAAAAACTGGATAGAGCTTGGCGTGTTGAAAATCACTTCATCCGTGATTTCGCGGATCATTACCGAAAGTTCACGCTTGAAAACTTCAGCTGAATACTCGCCTTTTGCGATAAGGCTCAGTTTTTTCTCCCACTGACCTGTTAACTCTGCACTTTTCAGCAATTCATTCTGAATGGTATTAATCAACGCCATTCCAGTGGTGGTGGCGATAATGTTCTTTCGTTTCTTTTCGATGTATTTTCTACGGAATAAGGTCTCAATGATATTCGCTCGGGTAGACGGACGGCCGATTCCGTTATCTTTCATCAACTCGCGCATCTCTTCATCATCCACTTGCTTTCCTGCAGATTCCATTGCACGAAGGAGAGTGGCTTCTGTAAATGCTTTCGGAGGAGAAGTCTTTCCTTTTTTCATTATTGGCTCGTGCGGTCCTTTTTCACCTTCAGTGAATTGAGGCATGATTGATTCTTCGTCTTTACTCTTTGTCGATTTCTTCAAATCAGCATACACCTCTCGCCAACCTAGAGTCAAGATTTGTTTTCCTGTTGCTTTGAACTCCAAAGTCCCCACTTTTCCAAGCACTGTTGTGTTCGAAACTGTACAAGGTGGATAAAACGCCGCTATAAACCTTCTAGAAATAAGGTCGTAGACTTGTTGTTCCATTTGAGAAATTCCGGACGGCACAACTCCCGTTGGGATAATCGCGTGGTGATCCGTTACTTTCTTATCGTCGAAAACGGTCTTTGACTTAGGAATTGGTTTCGCCAACACTTTCTCAGTAAATCGAGAATAGTATGTCATCCTTTGCAAGATTCCCGGAATCTTTGGGTGTAAATCTTCAGAAAGATATGTTGTATCCACCCTTGGATAGGTGACTAGTTTCTTTTCATATAAACTTTGAACCAACTTGAGCGTTTCGTCAGCGGAGAATCCGAACTTCTTATTTCCATCAACTTGTGCAGACGTCAAATCGTACAATCTTGGATTTCCTTCTTTCCCTTCTTTTTGTTCGAAGGAAGTGATTTCAAATTCATTTTGTTTTAAGTAGTCCAGACCTTTTTTCGCACGGTCTTCCGTTTTTAAGCGATCAATCTGACAGTTGAACTCTTGCTCTTTGAACACCGTTTTCAGTTCCCAATATTCACTGGAAACGAAAGCGTCTATTTCTTTTTGTTTTTCAACGATCATTGCGAGAGTTGGTGTTTGCACACGTCCAATTGAAAGGGTAGTCTTTCCTTGCCCGAACTTCTTAGTGAATAATCGAGTACCGTTAATCCCTAAAATCCAATCTCCAACCGCTCTGGCACTTCCTGCCGCATATAGGTTATCGTATTTCGCTGAATCTTGTAATTTTCCAAATCCTTCTTTGATGGCTTCTTCCGTCAGAGATGAAATCCACAATCGGCGAATTGGAACTTTGCATTTCGCTTTGTGCAGCACCCATCTCTGGATGAGCTCTCCTTCCTGTCCAGCATCCCCACAGTTAATGACTTCATCACAATTCTGAACAAGTTTCGCTATCGTATTAAATTGCTTTTCAACCCCTTGATTCGTGATCAGTTTAATTCCGAAATTTGATGGTACGATTGGCAAATCTTCCAGTTTCCAGTATTTCCAATTCTCATTATAATCATGAGGCTCTTTTAGCGTACAGAGGTGACCAAAGGTCCAAGTTACTTGATAACCATTCCCTTCCCAGTAACCATCGTTGCGTTGTTTCGCTCCGATAATTTCGGCGATGTCTTTTGCGACACTAGGTTTCTCAGCTATGCAGACTTTCATTTATAGGATCTCAGGTAATCAAGTAAAATCTATTCCGTGCAATTGTCCATTAATCACACGACGAACTCCGTTTTTAAAAAGAGTGGTGTTAAAGTTAATCAAAAGACCTAATTTACACTTAGACAATTTTAAATATGTAAGTGTTTGAGCAAGATGAATTGGGTCAATGTTCTTAACTGATTTCAATTCAACTATTAGCTTATCTTCTAAAATAAGGTCGAGCCTGAGCTTAGTATCAAGCTGAACACCACGATAGGAAACGGGAATAGTTTTTTGTCGTTCGAATGAGATTTGTGATTTCTCTAATTCATAGCAGAGACATTCTTCGTAGACGCTCTCGAGAAGTCCAGGGCCAAGTTCTCGATGGACTTTTACTCCAAGGCGATATATTGCGCTTGCTAGTTCGTTTTCAGTCATAATGGTGGGTTAGTTTCTATTTAAGTTAGTGAAAAATGTTGGTTGTTAGATGTTTGCTGTTGATTTGTTACCACAAGGGCACGGGCTTGACTTGTCAAGACACAAGGAAGAGTTGCGTTTAAAAAGGACTGATTATTTCGTATTTAAGTTTTTGATGGAGGATAGGAATGGTTGCGTTTGTTCGCACAAATGGAAAACTCACTATTAAGCTTTGTGCCTTTGCGGTAGAAAACGATTGTTGCGTTCGGGATAGGAATGGAAAACCCACAGCGAGGGACGAGCACGGATTTGGAATGGATAGCGCGTAAAAACGCCCAAAAGAAAACCCCGATTCAAGTTGAACCGAGGCTTCTATATCTGCGTGATGAAATTTACTCTGTAATGTTAATTGTCACTTTTCGACCTTTGTAAATGGATGTAATTCTACCTCCCGAAAGGTTTGACTGCTCCAATCCTGTTGCTCTTTCCCGTTGGATTTGAATCTGAGCCGTACCAGCGATGAGCTGATTTAATTTGTATTGCTCGAGGGAAATATAGCTAGAGCCGATGGCAGTTGCAGTGAAGGTTTTCGATCCAGATTGACTCCCGCCGCTGATAATCACTTTCACTGTCTCACCAGATTGAAGCACTGCTCCTGTCCATGGCAAAAAGAAATTTCCGTTTTTGTTTATGTTGTTTATTCCGAAAGGAAGGTCAATCGGATTTACCGCTGCTCCAGTATTCACATAACTGTTTTGATCGACGTCCAAGTATGTGAAGTGTCCGTTGAGTTGATTTCCTGATCGGGTTCCTTCGTATCTACCTCCAAGATTTCTCCATCCGAGGTTTTCATCGTTAAAACCAATACGTGCAGGGTAAGTCAATTCAATTTTATTTCCTGAATTGTGATCCACTCGAAAGGTAGCTTGCATAACAGTCTGATTTGACATTTGACTGTACGTTAACTCATAATCCGAGTAAATTCTATTCTGATCAATGTTGATCGACGCTTCTTTCTTACATGCTGTAAAGAAAAGAAGGGACATCAATGCGATTCCGAGGGTAGATTTTCTTTTCATAACACTTCGTTTTAATGATTTGGGTAGTGTATTTCAAAGAGTGTGCCGTTTTTGTTGGATATGAGAAGATATGAATTAACTAACTTGTAGGAAGTTGATTTTTTATTAACTTAGTGTACTTTATACAATAAGTATATGGCAGATTAGATCAATTGAATGGAATAGACCTAACTGAATAACACAAAACAACACAAGAATAGATGATAAAGATTGGAATCAACGGATTCGGAAGAATAGGAAGACTGATATTAAGAATTGCGACGCAGAGGGAGAACATGGAAGTTGTGGCCATTAATGATTTACTCGATGTAGATTATTTGGCTTACATGCTCAAGTACGATTCTGTTCATGGAAGGTTTGATGGCGATGTTGAAGTGAAGGATGGAAAACTTGTTGTAAACGGCAAGGAAATCCGTGTCACCTCCGAGCGAAACCCGAAAGACTTAAAATGGAATGAAGTAAATATCGAATACGTTGTTGAGTGTACCGGATTCTTTAGAACACTTGAAACAGCGCAAGGACATATAACTGCTGGAGCAAAGAAAGTCGTTATTTCTGCACCGTCCGCTGACGCTCCTATGTTTGTTATGGGAGTTAATCATAAAGAACTGAACGCTTCGGACACGATAATATCGAACGCTTCATGCACCACGAATTGCCTGGCTCCAATTGCTAAGGTCTTGCATGATAATTTTGAGATCACCGATGGATTGATGACAACAATTCACGCCGCCACCGCTACGCAAAAAACAGTGGATGCCCCTTCAGCAAAAAACTGGAGACTGG